>CBFCWR010000154.1:0-7481 GCA_965601575.1 uncultured Desulfofustis sp.
TTTCTACACCTGTAGAATTAACAGCCCTTGATCCCTCAAGAGCCGGAAGATTTCAATTTCTTTGTCTTGCCGTCTTTAGCGGCTTTGGGATCTTCTTTAACCTGGGGACCGGCAATTGACTGCCGATCAAGTTTGATCTGGACGTTTTCGGCAATCTCGAGGGTCAAAATAGTATCGGTAATTCCTACTATTTCCCCATAGATACCCCCTTTAGTGATAACCTTATTGCCCTTCTTCAAATCACCCAGGAAAGCCTGGTGCTGCTTGGCCTGTTTCTGCTGGGGCCTGATCAGCAGAAAATAAAAGACCACAAAAATTAAAATAAGCGGCAGGAAGGAAGCAAATCCCCCTGCTCCCCCGCCAGCCGGTGCGGCTGCGTACGCTATCGAAGTCATTAAACTTCCTCCACAAAATTTAGTCTATTGCACACCCGTATCACAATTGGAGCGCAGGTTTCCTCAAATATTGCGCACCTTAATCATTCGCCCTCAAGCCTGCCATAAAAATCGTTTCTAAACGTCTTGAAGCAATCCTTTTCAATGGCCTCTCTGATCTCCTGCATCAGATTCACATAGAAATGCAGATTATGAATGGTATTGAGGTGATAGGCAAGAATTTCCCGACTCACGAAGAGATGGCGCAGATAGGCTCGCGAATAGTTGCGACAGGTATAGCATCGGCAATGATCATCTATCGGTGCCGGGTCATCCCGATAGCGGGAGTTTTTGATCACCACTTTGCCAGATGTTGTAAAAAGCGTGCCGTTTCGACCATTTCTGGTCGGCATGACGCAGTCAAACATGTCGACCCCACGCCACACCCCCTCCACCAGATCCTCGGGGGTTCCTACTCCCATCAAATACACCGGATGCTCTTGAGGTAGATGGGCGACGGTGGCTTCGGTCATATCATGCATCTGGGCCTTGGATTCGCCGACGCTCAACCCCCCGATGGCGTATCCGTCGAAGCCGATCTCTATCAAGGTTTCAGCAGAGTGCTGGCGCAGGTCGGCAAACATGCCGCCCTGGGTAATGCCGAACAAGAGTTGCTCCCTGTTTCGGTGAGCTTCCCGGCAGCGGCGAGCCCAGCGACCGGTAAGCGCAGTTGCGTCCTCGGTATGGGTACGGTCGGCCGGGTAGGGAATACAGGTATCGAGGCACATCATGATATCTGAGCCCAGTGCCTCCTGAACGGCAACCGCGTCCTCGGGACTGAGAAACTTCTTTGAGCCGTCCAAGTGGGATCTAAAGGTGGCCCCGTCTTCGGCAATGGTGGCCAATTCCTTCAGACTGAATATCTGAAACCCCCCACTATCGGTCAATATGGGACGATCCCAGTTCATGAAACCATGCAGTCCGCCGAAACTCTCGATGAGTTCGTGACCCGGCCGGATGAATAGATGATATGTGTTTCCGAGAATAATCTGGGCCCCGAGTTCACGAAGATTTTCAACGGTCACTGCCTTGACCGTGGCCTGAGTACCCACCGGCATGAACACCGGCGTCTGGACCACTCCGTGCCTGGTGGACAGCTCACCGCGGCGGGCACCTGATTCACTGGACCGGTGCAGCTGCCTGAATAATGATGAGGACATTATAGCCTGTAGTTGTTGAATTGACTGGACAGCAAGACAATAGGCGTTCTCGATAATTTGTCATTATGTTTTGATTTCCTTGCTCATTTCATGCATACTGAGGAAGGTGAATGTCTAAAATTTTTATCATTATTTCACACTGATCTGGGATTATTGTAACCCATTTGGAATTTTTCAGATGCCATGAAAACTATTCTTATCGCAGAACCGGTTGTGGCGGAACTCGAGTCCCAAATGAACTTCTGCCGACGAAGTTCCGATAACCTCACGGTCGTACCGGCCAGGGATTTGGATAAAAGTCGGACGACGCTTCGGGAGAGACAGATAGATCTGATCCTCTGCTCGACCAGTTTCCCCGAAGAAGAGAGCTGTAAGACATTGGAAATCCTGGCCCATGAATTCCCTTATATTCCCATCTTAGGTGTCTCGGAGGCCCCCGACCAGGACAGTGAAACAGCCCAGTCCGTAGGCGCCTGCGGCTGTTTTGAAAAACCTCTCAGGAACCAATTGCATCTCGAGAAGATTTATGACCTGGCCGAGGCTTCGAATGCCGGCACCATTCAGGGAATACCGCTTCATTCTCTGCTGCAGATGCACGAAAATGACGGTCAGACCTGTACTCTTCACATCTTTTCAGCCGCAGGTGAAGGCTATGTCTATGTCGAGGACGGCAACGTCATCAATGCCGAAGTAGATGAGCTGAGTGGGGAGGAAGCCTTTTATCAACTGATTTCGTGGGATGAGGTAATCATCGACATCAAATACTATAATCGTACGCGAAGTCGTGAAATCTCCACCCCTCTGATCACCATGATAATGGAGGGGTTCCGTCGTAAGGATGAACGCATAGAACTGGATCCTCAATCACTGTCGCTGGCCAAACCGAAACAGAAACTGCAGCAGGCCTCGATGGCGGGAATGAGGCTGGCACTGAACATCGGGCAGGTGTTAACCGTCGAGTTCGATGCAATCCAAAGCGCCCTCGAATCGCTGCTCGTTGGGATGATTCCTGATCACTTCCTGATCATTACTACTCCCTCTCATTTCATCGTCACCGACACCGAGGTCAGGCAGGGGCAGGTGATTGTGGTGAAATTCACCCATATGGAAAAGCTCTTCCTCTTCAGGGCGAGGGTGTCCCGGGTGCTCAATAGTCCACGGCAACTTCTGTTTATCGACTATCCCTCGGTGATCCACTTCCACGACATTCGCAAGACCGAGAGGGCTGCTGCCTCATTCCCATGCACCATGAAGACCCAGGATGGTATCCTGTTCAATGGCCTCTTCAGGGACATAAGCAGCAGCGGCGCACTGCTCAAGCTGACGCGCAAAGAAAACGACACGCTGCCCGAGATCGATATTTCCCAGTGGGTAACTCTGAGTTGCTCTCTTCCCGAGATAGACGAGCAGCTCGAGTTGGTCGGGATTATAAAAAACTTCAAGAAAGACGAACGGGGAATCCAGCTTGGTCTGGAGTTCTCAACCACCTACCCCGAACTCGAACAATCGATCAACCGCTATCTGAAAACCGTGAAGCTTAAATCGGTTTGACCTTTAGTCGATTCCGACCAATTTTTCTATCTCCGAGCGCTGTTTTTCAATACTCTCCAGCAGCTTGAACTGGACCTGTGCCCTCTGCAGATTTTCATCCTTTCGGGTTATTTTGAAATAGCGATCGTTGTTCAGGTGATCGGTAAAAAACCTCAACCCCAGTTCGTAGGTTAGCAGCCGCACGCCATGATAGATGAGGAATTTTTCTGTGCGGCTCAAATCGAACGCCTTAAAATAGCTCTTCAACAGTCGTTCGCATATGCCGATGTCGAAGAAGATCGTCGAGTGCGCTTTTTCTCCTGCAGGATTGCAGAACGATCGCAGACAGTCACCGATGTCAACGGCCAAAAGCCCGCGTGATACGGTGTCAAGGTCGATGAGTGCCAGTGCCCGGCCAGTTCTCCGATCAAAAAGGAAATTGTCACATTTGGGATCGCCATGAATCACCCGTTTGTGAGTCTCGGCTTCCTCGACCAGCTCCTCAAGAACTCTATTTTTCAGTCGATCATCGATCATTTTCCGGCAGTATAAAAACTCGGAATTCTCGGATCGGCTGTGCGAGCTAATCGCTTCCAGATAAGAGTATTCATAGTTTCTCAGATGGTGAAACCCGGGCAGGGGATCGACCAGCACCGAACCGTCGAAATCCTCCAGAAGGGCATGGAAACAACCGAGCATCATACCCGCTTCGGTGGGTTGATCATCACTCACCACGCGGGGGTAAGAGACGCCATTATCAACATGGCTGAGGCACCGCCATACACCACCGCTCTGGTCCTCGAACCAGCTTCTGCCATCTTTGCACTTTATGACCTCGGGAAATCTGCAGAACGTGCATCGACCAAAATCTTCGGACCAACGCGTACTGAGGTAGGAGGTAATCAGCTCAACGTTGCGGGCAACACCGATCGGATCGGGGAAAACTGATTCATTGAGACGCTGGACCACCAGAGGAGGGCGATTCTCATAGGACACCAGGTAGGTGGCGTTGATATTACCTTCACCCAGAGGGGCGATGGTGCGAACCTGATCAGCATCAGGGACAAAGGAATAGATGGTCGATGGCCTGGTGCGGTCTTGGGCCGCTCGATCTTTGGCGTCTTCAACCATGGCCCCCACAAGCCACTTAAAATGAGGCGTCAAGGGCCGATGCGTGGAATCGGCCCTTGACGCGTTTCACCATCGTGCCGCTACTGACTGTCAGGCGGCATCCGCCTCCCCATTCTGGACCACCTGGTGCATGTGCACGTCCTGCTGCGGAAACGGAATCGAGATACCTGCCTCGTCGAGAGCCAATTTGATTTTTTCGGTGAGCTCAAATTTCACATCCCAATAATCATCGGTTTTAACCCAGGGACGGACCACGAAATTCACCGAAGAATCGGCAAGTTCGGCCACGGCTATGGTGGGTTTGGGATCACTTAACACCCTGGATTCTGCCGTGATTATCTCGGTAAAAACCTGTTCGGCGGCCTTGATATTGTCCTCGTAGCCGATGCCGAACACCATGTCGATACGCCTGGTGTCATTGGCGGTGATATTGGTGATCGTACCGCTGGCGACGATACCGTTTGGGATGATCTTCTTCTGATTATCGGCGGTGTTCATCACCGTGTTGAAGATTGTGATCTCTTCCACCGTACCTGTTTCCCCGGCGACGTTCACCACATCCCCGACTTTAAAGGGCCGGAATAAAATAAGCATCACGCCGGCTGAGAAATTGGCCAGTGAGTCCTTCAGGGCCAGACCGATTGCCAGACCGGCGGCACCCACGACTGTCAGGAACGAGGTGGTGTTTATACCCAGCTGCCCGGCAGCGGCGATCACGACCGCGGTCAACAGGGCGTAGTAAATTATGTTTTTCAGGAATTTGGTTAAAGTGACATCGACATCATTGCGGTCCATCATCTTGACGAAAATTGCCGCAATCTTCTTGGCCAGCCAATTCCCGATAACCAGTATGGCCAGCGCTGCCAATATTCTTAGGCCCCAGGTCAAGATCAGATCGCTGGCCAGCAGGTCTGCTATATTCATTTTTCTTCCTCCGTTTCTTTTTCTATCAGCTCAGATTTTGCTCATGTGTCAAGCAAGGTGATGCCAATCGCTTCGGTGCGGTTATTGTTCTCCGGGTTCTGGACGATATCAAACTCAAATATATTACCTGGATCGAGAAATACCACATCGCTGGCAACATTGGACTTGGAACAGTGGAAAAAGACGGTTTCGGTCTGCAGACCTTGTTCTTTTAAGACGTAGTAGCGCATAAACCCGAAGCCCCGGTCCTGATTATATTTGGCGGGTGTGCCCCGCTGCCGCTGGGAACTCTCGGATGCCTGCGGCAGCAAACCTGGAATCAGAAAACCAGAGATGTAGCTGTCGGCGGCCTCCTTCAAGTCCTGGCTGACATTATTGAAGCCGATCACCTCAACCCGGCAGCCCATATTCTGCAAGGCGATCACCAGCCGGATAAAATCGGAGTCGCCGGTGAGCAAGATGATGCGATCGAGATTCCTGGCCTGCTGCAATGCGTCTATGGCCAGATCCATGTCGGCGTTGGCCTTGGTGGTCACCACCCCTTCGTCATCGACAAAGCGTTTGACGTATTTCTTGATTACCTTGAAGCCGCACTGTCGGACGATATCGTGATAGTGGTAGAGCTTGAGTCGATAATCATCGTCTTCCCTGGTTCTGGTCCGGTCCTCGGCCAGGTAGGAATTGGCCCTGAGCATTTCAGAGTTACCGGCATTGGCGAGTTCCACCAGGACGTCGTAGCGCATGCCGTAGCCGCCACAGAGCCTGACATTTTCAGCATCGACATAAATCCCGGTCTTGAGCATCTCTATTCCCACTCTATGGTCGCCGGCGGCTTGGAGGAGATGTCGTAAACTACCCGGTTGACGCCGCGCACTTCGTTGATGATTCTGGTGGAAATGATTCCCAGAATCTCGTAGGGAATTTTCGACCAATCGGCGGTCATCGCATCTCTCGAGTCGACGCAGCGGATGGCGATCACATGTTCATAGGTACGCCCATCACCCATGACTCCGACAGTCTGGATCGGCAGCAGTACCGCAAAAGACTGCCAGACCTTGCGATACCAGCCATGTCTCTTCATTTCGTCCAGCACGATCACATCGGCCTTGCGCAGGATGTCGAGACGTTCGCGGGTGACTTCGCCCATGATTCTGATCCCCAGTCCGGGGCCGGGGAATGGCTGACGATGAATGGCTTCGGCCGGCAACCCGAGCTCGAGGCCGAGTTCCCTGACTTCGTCTTTGAAAAGCTCCCGCAACGGTTCAATGAGATCGAGTTTCATTACCTCTGGGAGCCCGCCAACATTGTGGTGTGACTTGATGGGTGCTTCGCCGCGAAAGCTTACTGATTCAATCACATCGGGATAGAGTGTGCCCTGGGCCAGATAACTGACATTACCGATCTTGGCAGCTTCTTCCTCGAATATTTTGATGAAACCCAGACCGATTCTTTTTCTTTTTATTTCGGGGTCGACAACCTGGTCCAGCGCCGAGAGGAAGAATTCGGTGGCATCGACATCTATTACCTTGAGTTTGCTCTTTTCCCTGAAAAATCGAAGGATGGCTTCTGATTCACCGGTTCTCATCAAGCCATTATTGACATAGATGCAGGTAAGCTGATCACCGATAGCCCGGTGCACGATTGCCGCCGTCACCGAAGAATCGACCCCCCCGGAGAGTGCGCAGATCACCTGCCTGTCCCCCACCTGTTTTCGGATCTGGGCGATCTGGGTCTCGATGAACGAGTGCATGGTCCAATCTGGCTTGCAGCCGCAGAAACCGAACACGAAATTGCGCAGCACGTCAACACCGATCAGGGTATGGGCTACTTCTGGGTGAAACTGCACTGCGACCAACGGTTTTTTCCGATGACGCAAGGCGGCGTATGGAGAGTGGGCGCTCACCGCACTGGCCTCGAAGCCATCCGGCACAACTTCCACCCGGTCGCCGTGGCTCATCCACACCTGATGATGGGTTTCACCTGTTTCCAGACCGGCAAACAGCCCGTCGGTGGTGAGTATCTCCAGCTCGGCTTTGCCGAACTCTCGTTTTTCAGCTTTTTCGACCTGACCGCCATTTTGAAGAATCATGAGTTGGGCGCCGTAGCAGATCCCCAAAACAGGAATCGACAGCTCCAGAAACGCAGGATCCGAATGGGGAGCACCCTCGTCATACACTGAGCAGGGCCCTCCGGACAGCACGATACCGGCCGGCTTCATCTCCTTGATCTTGTCGAGCGGGATCGAATAGGGATGAATCTCGCAATAGACTTTCTGCTCCCTGATGCGCCGGGCAATGAGCTG
>CBFCWR010000155.1:0-7468 GCA_965601575.1 uncultured Desulfofustis sp.
CCGACATGATCGGAAATCATGCGGTGCGGCTCGGCCAGCAGGCCCGCCTCGCGCACGGTGAATTTGTTCCGGTCCACCCAGATATAGTCTCGGCGGCTCACCCTGGTCAGCAGCGTACCCGCGTCCCGGGCTTCCCGGGACAGTGAAGAATCGACCAGCAGGCAGGAGTCGGCGACGAATTCTTGGAGCGGCTGCAGCAGAACATCATCGGGCACCAGGTTGAAATCGCCGAGCAGACAGACTGGCGGCGGCCACTGTTCGAGCAGTTTCAGGACGTTTTCCATCTGCGTCTCTTTACGGTCGTGATCGAAATGCACGTTGATGAATGTTGCCGTCTCTTCACCGAGGGAAACCCTGCAGATCAACCCGGTTCTGCCGACGCCCGAGGTGCGGTCGATGAGCACGGACCGGCTGGCGGTCTCGGCCAGGCTCACCCGATAGAGAAAAGCCAGCCCCCACTCGAAGAAGAGCAGACGGTAGCCTAAGGGGTGGGAGACATAGACCGAGTTGAGGCCGGCAAGCCGGGCGAGGTTTTCCGCCTGGAGCTGGTTCCTCACCTCCTGCAGGGCGACGAGGTCCGGCTCCACGCTCTGGATGGCCGCAGCAATGGCCTGCAGCTTCCGGGGTGAGGTGGGCAGGTCGTAGCCGGGATCGCCAAGTTTGTCGGCGCCAGATCCGTAGCGCATGTTGAGGGTCATGATCCGCATTGCTGATCCTTTAAACCGGTGAACCTGAAAAAATGCAGTGGAAAAGACGGTAGGGATAAAGAGCGGGAATGCAATTCTGAAAATTATGTGGCCTGTCCATCCCGAAGCTGCGGGAGATGAATCGTACGGATTGAAGTTGTCCTGGCGTCGGAGGATTTTCGAGCTTCATGAGATTGTTTGTAGAAGATGAAACAGTTATAATTATCAATATGCCTCTCAAGATTTCAGCACTCTGCCGGAGAAGCGGTTTCACCGGTATGGTGGTCTATTCGATGTGCAGAGAAAGACCCTGAGGTCGTGCAGCTTGGGCCCCTAATAGTGGTGGGTGCAGATGGCAGAAGGGAAAATTCAACGGAAGCTGTCAGCTATCCTCTGTGCCGACGTGGTTGGCTACTCACGCCTTATGGGGGAAGACGAGGCGGCGACTCTGCATGCTCTGAAGCGCTGTGTCGCCCAGATCATCGAGCCAACCGTAAAGGAACATCGCGGCCGCATTTTCAAGCGCATGGGAGATGGTTTTATGGTCGAGTTCTCCAGTGCGGTTGACAGTGTCGAGTGCGCCCTGGACTGGCAGCGCAGGGTTGACAGCGCTGAACCATCTCTTAGTTTTCGCATCGGCATAAATCTCGGGGAGGTTATTCCCGAAGACGACGACATCTATGGCGATGGGGTGAATATTGCCGCCCGGGTAGAGGCCCTCGCCGCACCCGGAACCATATGTATCTCGCGCAGCATCCACGATCAGGTAAAAAACAAGATCGACCGACAATTCGAGTATCTTGGGGAGAAGGAAGCCAAGAATATCCCCGAGCCCTTGTGCATCTATAGAGTCCTGCAGGAATCAGGTACCGCCCTTCCAGCCAGGAGCAAAAAACTAAGTCTGCCGGAGAAACCGTCGATTGCAGTGCTTCCTTTCGAGAATATGAGCACCGATCCCGACCAGGAGTTTTTTTGCGACGGCATCACCGAAGAGATCATTACCGGTCTCGCATCCGTTCCGCACCTCTTCGTCATTGCCCGGAATTCATCTTTCACCTTCAAGGGCAGACATGCCAAAGTGCAGGATATCAGCACCGAACTCGGGGTTAAATACGTCCTCGAGGGCAGTGTCCGTAAATCAGCGAATCGGGTCAGGATAACCGCCCAGCTCATAGATGCGTTATCGGGTAATCACCTCTGGGCTGATCGCTACGATCGTGAACTCACGGATATCTTTGCCGTTCAGGATCAGATCACCATGAAGATCGTCACCGCGCTGCAAACCAAGCTCACCGTCGGGGAACAGGCTCGATTGTGGGCCAGAAGAACCAATAACCTGAACGCTTTCCTGAAATATCTCCAGGCCCGCGCCCATTTTGCCCACGGAAAGCTAGAAAACTATCCCCTCGTCAGGCATATTGCCCAGGAGGCCGTCGACCTGGATGCGCACTACTCGGTGCCCTACGTGCTCATCGCCTGGACTCACTACTACGACGGCAAACAGGGATCTTCCGATTGCCGGCAGAAATCCTTCGAGATGGCCGATTTTTTCGTCCGAAAGGCAGAAAAGCTCGATGACTCCTATCCTGACACCTATATATTGATGGGATTTCTCTTCCTCTGGCAAAAACAGTTCGAGCAGGCGTTGACTGCGGGACGAAAGGCGATCGCCCTGGGGCCTAACAATGCGGAAGCACATATGATTATGGCCCACATCCTGCGTTTCATCGGTGAGTTTGAAGAGGCTGCGCAGATGGTTGCTAAAGCGCTGCGGCTGGAACCGTATTATCCCAGTTTCTACCTTACAGAGCTTGCCATGTGTCACTACTACACCGGCCGATATAGAGAGGCGGTTGCATCGGCCAAAGATTTCTTATCGATGGCTGAGGAAAGGGGCGACTCCGAGCTGCTCTATTTCGGTTATACCAGTCTGGCCATGAACTACGTTCGCCTCAACAAGTTGGAAGATGCCCGGCTGGCTGCCAAAAGAGTGCTGGACTATTTCCCCGAATATTCACTCGAATGGGATCGTAAGGCGAGCTTTTACAAATATCCCGAACATCTCGAGCAGCAGCACGCCGACCTGCGGAAGGCGGGCATCAGCTGAGCCTAATCTCAATAGTATGAGCCTTTTGCAAAACTAGGATTTTCGTTCAAAATCAAGGCATGCGAGAAATTTTACCACAGGCATATGGTTGATATTCCGGTGAACATGGCGGGGACAGAAATAATTTCTGCCCCGCCGGGATAAAATTTCGAGCATAACGCAGAGTGTGGGCGAAAAGATCGTTATGCAAATGGCTCGTATCTATTTTGAGGCCGGGTTTGCACTGACGCTGTCTCGATAAATTTTCCACGAGCCGTCGGGCTGCTTCTTGAAGATCGTCAGGTACTTACCTTCTTTTGTTTTTGCTGGGCCACCTCCTTGCGGGGTGACCGACACATAGTAGGTGCCGTGGGCAAAGCCGTAGTCGCCGGACAACTGGGTGTCTTCGAGCTTGATGGTCATTTCCATCTGATCAGGAGATTGCGACTTTTTATGCTTGAACTCGCGGATGGCCGATTTCCCATAGATCGATGGGATATTGGGGGACATTTTAACTCCCTCTTCGTCCCAGAGCGCTATCCAGCCATCTACGTCTTTTTTCATATTTGCCGCACTGTAGGTGGCAAAGATTTCTTCCACCGCGGCTTTAAACGAATCGTCTTCGGCGCCAGCGAGCACACGTTTTGAATGGACCAGCGAGAGACAACACAGAACCGCTACAATCAGGATTTGCCGTTTCATTTGAACCTCCTTCTATTCTGCGACAGAGTGTCGCGCTCAGGGTTGTGGAGTAAGAGCGGGAGAAACAGATGATTACAGCATAATCATTGCGCCTAACTAATAAATGTAACCATGTGGCGGCCGACTGCGAAGAAAGCTGAGTGCACTACAGCCAGAATCAGTTCAGGGCCGTAATTCCGTCAACTCGTTTCGTACTGCAGTTTCGACTCTTCGGGTGAAAAACTCGTGGGCACCCCTTCAAACGGGGTCATCCTGGTCTTTCGCCTGGTCTCGGCTTCCCGCATGTCGCGCAGAATATCGATACTGGCCAGCAGTCCCTTCGAATACCTGGCAAGTCGGATGGACATACCGGAGATCTGGGCCAGGGCATAGACGAAGTTTATATCGTTCAGGGTAAATTCCCGGGGCTCAGACGTATAGACGCGCAGCACCCCCATGGTTGACTGATTGACCTGAATCGGTACCGACAGAATCGACGCGATGCCCTCCTTTTCCGCCGCTTCCGGATACTGCAGCCTGGCGTCGCCGGCGGCGTCGTGGATGGCCACGGGGCCTTGTTTCAGGGTCTCGGCAATCGACTGCAGGGAGCTCAGGGGGCCTTTGTTGAGATACTCGTCGCTCAGTCCGTATGATGCGGCCACGCTGAGTTCATCGGTTTTTTTGTTGAGCAGGAACAGGGCGCAGCCTTTGATGTCCAGGGCGGTCTTGATTCCCTCGACGGTCATCAGTGCGACTTCTTCCGGTTCCTTGGAGTGAGAGATGGCATTGGCTACTTTTAGAAAAATCTCGTAATTCAGTTGCTCTTTCATGGCGCCCTCCCATACTTTGATTTTGCCTCAGTCAGGACTGACTGAGTATATAGAATAAACAATTGAATGCCCGGTGGGGGGAGTCAATACAACAGGGTAGTAGTGCTACAAATGCGTTCCCTGAACGTTCATGAAAATACCATTGGGGGCGCAATTGAATGGCGTCCCCGAAACGGCTTAAATCTTCCCCGGTCGTACCCAGATCCAGCTGGCCAGGACGAGGGCGCCGAACAGCGAATAAATTATGGCGAATACCCAGAGGGGAGCGTCGTAGTAAATCAGTTTTCCAACCCACTCCTGGACGAAGGTGCCCTGGTAAGCCGGCTGACCCGCCGCCTGGCGGAGGTTGCTTTCCCAGATGGTCAGCGGGCAGTAGCGACCGAGCCAGGCCTGGGCGACGACCACTGCGATGGCGAGGAGATGGCAGACGCGGAAGGCCAGGTTGCGTACCCACCGCCAATTCCTGAAGTAGCCGACAATGACGCAGAGTTGCCCGCCGACCACAAAGATGACAAAGGCGAAATGGACGACCAGGATCGAATCGGCCGCACGCAGGTAGAACGAGTCCATGGCCTGCTCAAAGGTGAGGGGAGTGTGATTTTGACCGCAATAAAATCCTAACTGGAAAATGCATTTTTAAATGGGCGATGTTCTACCGAGAGCCTGACAACCCGTCATTTCCATCTAGCCGATTTTTCCGATGGTGATGATGTAGAAGGGCTCCACTTCTTCGCCGATCAATCTGCGCACGTCCTCGTCCAGAAAAGCACCGATGGGTACGGCCCCGAGATTGAGGCTTTGCGCCTGCAGGAGCAGATTCTGGGCGGCATGTCCCACCTCCAGTACGACATAGAGCCGTGCCCGGCGCCCATATTTGACGGCCATGCGGCCGACCACGCCGCCGATGACGATGTTGGCCGCGGCCTCGGTGACGAACGTCTGCCGCAGGGCGGCATCGGCGAGATCATCGGCACGGTCCTCGGTGTGCAGTAACTCGAGGGAGTGTTTTTCCGTGCCCGGACCGGGATGGTAATGATAGAGGCCCGGTTCCATTCCCTCGACCCGGTTGATCATGGCATACACCTCGAGGGGGTAGAGGGCTCCCGCTGACGGTGCGGTGCGGTAGTTGGTCTGCATGTCCTTGTTGCCGAGCTGCCAGTTCTCCTCCTTGCTTATGCCCTGGCAGGCCCAGAGCAGCTGCGCCAGTTCCTTCAGGGTCATGGCGGAAGCGGAATAGCGGCGCACCGAACGGCGGTTGCGGAGTGCTTTTTCGATTGAATAATCGCTGTCGAACTCGGGTGCCGGCAGCGCGATGTTTGAATCGTTTTCAGCCATGAATTCGCCAGGTAACCTGGTATCCAGATGATTGCTCATAGTTCAAGTAACTCCTTGACGACATCTCCCAGGGTGGGGCTGCCGTGGTCGCGGTAGCTGTAGCGGACCCGCAGAATTTCTTTGTCGACGCTCACCAGCCGGGCCAGATCAACGGGCGTGGCCGAGACCACCAGATCGCAGTCGCAGCCGTTGATGGTCGCCTCGAGATCTTTAATCTGGCGCTCGCCGTAGCCCATGGCCGGCAGCACCCGATCGATGTGCGGGTAAGTTTCAAAAGTGGTTTCCAGGGTTCCCACCAGATAGCCGCGCGGGTCGACAATCTCCGCCGCGCCGGAGCGGGTGGCGGCGATGACGCCGGCCCCGAATTCCATGCCGCCGTGGGTAACGGTGGGGCCGTCTTCGACAACCAGTACGCGTTTTCCGGCGATGCGCGCGGCGTCCTCCGCGATCACCTCGGAGTCGGCGAGCACGATGCGGGCACCGGGGTTGTGACGGCTGACGGTCTTCTCAAGGGTGGCCACATTTTCAGGGGCGGCGCTGTCCACCTTGTTGATCAGGGCGACGTCGGCCATCAGTAAATTGGTTTCGCCCGGGTGGTAGGTGGTCTCGTGCCCCGCCCGATGGGGGTCGAGCACCACCACATGGACGTCGGGCTTGAAGAACGGCGTGTCGTTGTTGCCGCCGTCCCAGATGATGATGTCGGCTTCTTCTTCGGCCTGCCGCAGCACTTTTTCATAGTCGACGCCGGCATAGATGACTCCGCCCAGGTCGACGATCGGCTCATACTCTTCGCGCTCTTCGATGGTGCACGAATGGATATCGAAGTCATCGTAGGAGGCGAAGCGCTGTACCACCTGTTTCGTCAGATCGCCGTAGGGCATGGGATGGCGAACCGTGACCACGCGCTTGCCCGCCTCGGTGAGAACCTTGAAGAGTTGCCTGCTGGCCTGGGATTTGCCGCACCCGGTGCGGACCGCGCAGACCGACACCACTTTTCTGGTGGACTCGAGCATGGTGTAGGGCGCACCTATGATGATGAAGTCGGCCCCGGCAGCGGTGACCTGGGAGGCCTTGTGCATGACCTCGGTGTGGGACACGTCGCTGTAGGAAAAGGCCACGAGATCGACCTCGTAGTCCCTGACCAGTTCCATCAGAGCCTCATCGCTTTTGACGGGGATCCCTTTGGGATACAAAGCCCCGGAGAGCTGCGGCGGGTAGTGGCGGTCGTCGATATCGGGAATCTGGGTGGCGGTGAAGCAGACCACCTCATAGCGCTCGTTGTCCCTGAAATAGACGTTGAAGTTGTGGAAATCGCGGCCCGCGGCGCCCATGATGATGACCTTTTCTACCATTGCCGTCTTCTCTAACCATTGATAATTATTTGACAAAATGTGTCTCTGCCTGTTGTTCCTGCCCAGCAAAATGCATTCTCGACTGTAGAGCACCAACACATATGTACATTAGGTAAACATTGATTCGATTCTATCCAGGGGTGGGGAGAATTCTTAGCCGGTGAATTCCAGTGGTGGATCAGAACGGATGAGGAGAACATGGCCTTGCCTTGGGAAGAAGACCGCCGGGATAAAAGAAATGAGGACACCATGCCTGTCGTGTCCAAACTGGCAGGAAGGCGGCATTGACTGGTGAACCCTTTACCGTTTCCTCACCGTTTCCTGACCAAATCTGAATAAAAATCGTCTAAAAAGAGCATCAGCATTCCATGTCACCGTGGCAACATTTCACCTGAGAACACACTTCGATGTGGCAGCTGTTCAATCGCCCAATGAACCCATCCTGCAACTCGTCGTGTGTCTTGATCATTGCTGAAATTCAAATTTCCCAAAGTGAGC
>CBFCWR010000156.1:0-7328 GCA_965601575.1 uncultured Desulfofustis sp.
CGGGTGCGTTTGAGGCCCCTGGCAGCGAACATATCGGCAGCGATGCCGGTGAGTTGGCAGGGATCGGCGCCAACGGGGTAATCATCGGCGAAGGGTTGGAATCGGTTATTGATTCCGGCGATGTGATCATTGATTTCACCTTTCACCAGGCTACCATGGAATTCGCCCGGCTGGCCTCGGCTAAAAAGAAGGCAATGGTCATCGGCACCACAGGTCTGAATTCTGAAAATCTCGATGAGCTGTCCGGGTTGGCCGCTCATTTTCCCTGCGTCCAGGCTCCCAACATGTCGGTGTGCGTCAACGTGCTCTTAAAGCTGGTGCAGAAGACCGCTGCGCTGCTCGGGGGTGACTACGATATCGAAATCATCGAAACCCACCACAACAAGAAAAAAGACGCGCCCAGCGGCACTGCGCTGAAACTCGGGGAACTCGCAGCCGAGGCGGTGGGCAGTAAACTTCAGGAGGTCGGTGTGTTCGAGCGGTCGGGCATTATCGGTGAGCGCTCTCCAGGCGAAATCGGTATTCAGACCATCAGGGCTGCAGACATAGTCGGGGAGCACACCGTCTATTTTGCCGGCCCCGGCGAAAGGATCGAACTCACGCATCGGGCTCAGACCAGGGATCATTTTGCCAGGGGGGCAACAGTGGCAGCAGCCTGGCTTGAGGGCAAGGCCAACGGCATCTATTCGATGTTCGATGTACTCGACCTGCAGAATTTTTAATAGCCGGCTCTTTTCGCATCGATGAAGACGACCGAAGCCGTTTTTATCGGACTGGGCTCGAATCTCGGTGACAGCGCGCATCTCCTGCGGGAGGGGTGGGAATTGATCGGCCGTCACCAGGGAGTCACCCTGGATATCATCTCCCTTCCATATCTTTCCTCGCCGGTGGGGATGGCGAGCCACTTCTGGTTCACCAATGCGGTTGGCAGGCTCACCACATCATGTTCTGCCGGTGAGATTCTCGAGTTGCTGCTCGATACCGAAAAACGACTGGGACGGGTAAGGGACAAGCGCACGCGCGGATATCAGGATCGTGAGATCGATCTGGACCTGCTCTATTTCGGTGCTCTAATCATGGACTCTCCGCGTTTGACCGTGCCCCATCCGCATAGAAATGACCGGCTGTTCGTCCTGGAACCGATGGCCGCAATCGCCCCTGACTTTATCGATCCCGAGACAGGATATCCAATCGTGGAGATGCACCAAAGGCTTAAGCACAGGATCGCCTCGGGAAAGATTGAAGCCCAGGAAATTACCGCCGGCACTTGGCCAGACTGATTATCACGCGGGTACGGCCCCGAGGCGAGGCAATTGAAGTGCGTCTCCTCTTCTTTGGTGTGTGGGGACAGGATTATATTCTGTCCCCCTTGGTATCCCGTTGTTATCTGCTCACAACCACCGAGAATATTTTACATTTTCGGTGAAACAACTATAATACTCAGTAGCGATGAGGTTTTACCCCAGGTTCACGCCTGTTGTGGTTAAAATTAACGAGGCACACACGTGGGTCCACTGAGAATATTAATTCTGGCAGTCCTTTTCTATCTCGGCTACCGTCTGATCAAGGCCAATTTCAGCAAATCAGATGATAAGAAAAAGGATGAGACGCAGGATGAAGAAACTCGCCAGGGAGGTGCAATCACCGATGTGCTGATCGAAGACCCGGTCTGTCACAAGCTTGTACCCAAGCAGCAGGCCTATGCATTGGAAGCCGAAGACGGGGTCCACTATTTCTGCAGCAAGGAGTGCGGTGACAAGTTCACTGCCGACCAGGAAAATAGCGATCAGGATTCATCATCAAATCAATAACAATAATGATGATTCGCTGAGTGGAAGCTGTGGAAACCTGCCGACCATTAATGATACGCAGCCTTTCTATCATCATGGTGATCACAAGCCTGGTCCTGATCGTTCAGACGGCTTCAGCATCTTCGCTCTATTTGTGCCGGGATGCCAGTGGTAAAAAATTTTATTCCAATATGCCCGAGTCGGGTCGCTGTATTTCCTATTCCACCAAAAAGCTCGGGTCCATTTCACTTTCAGGGAAATGGCCGGGCTATTCGAGCAGCTCCTATAAAAATGTCCGTTACCACAAGCAGATCGATTATTGGGGCAAGCGCTACGATATCGACCCGAACCTGATCAAGGCAATTATCAGAGCAGAGTCGGGCTTCGACCGCTACGCCGTTTCCAAGAAAGGTGCCCAGGGCCTGATGCAGCTCATGCCAGATACCGCCAGGGAAATGAGAGTCTCAGATCCTTTCAACCCGGAACAGAATATTGCCGGAGGTGTCCGCTATCTGCGCAAGCTTCTGAAGATGTTCAATGGCAATCTGGTACTCAGCCTGGCAGCCTATAATGCCGGACCCGGGCAGGTTAAAAGAGCCGGCGGCGTGCCGAGAATCACCGAAACAAGACGTTATATCCAGCGAGTTCTCAACTATTATGACCGCTATGCCAAGGCTTGATCACGATGCGTGGCGTGAGACACCGACTGTCGCCTTCATTGCAGCCGCGGTTTGAGCCGTGATAGTACTCAACGCCCTATTTCCTATTTTCGGGCTGCTCATTTTGGGAGGCCTGCTCAAAAAGTTCAATCTCACCAGCGACTCATATCTCAAAGTTTCTGATAAGCTGGTTTATTTCATTTTTTTTCCGATCATGCTTTTCTGGAAGGTCGGCGGTGCGCCCCAGGGCGGCGGAGATCAGCTCAGTTTCGTGGCGGTTACGCTGCTGGCACTGGTCTCGATGTTTGCGATCAGTGCGCTGGTGATAAAATTCGGCCCGGTTTCTGCGTTTGAGGCCGGCTCATTTTCCCAGAGCTGCTATCGATTCAATACCTACATCGGCGTGGCGGTGATCCTCAACTCTCTGGGCGAAGCGGGAATTGCCTATTTCGGTATCCTGATTGCGATTACCATTCCCCTGGTCAATGTGTTTGCGGTTGCAACCCTGATCTGGTTTTCAGGCTCTGAAGAGAGTGCTGGAAAACGCGGCAAAATTTTCATCAAAGCGCTGCTCGGCAATCCCTTGATCATAGGTAGTTTCGCCGGTGCGCTCTACGCCAGACTGGTTGGCGTGTTCCCTGAATTCATCGACAACACCCTGGCGCTCATGTCGATGGTGACCTTGCCCCTGGCGCTTATTTCGGTCGGCGGGGCCCTCTCGTTTAAAGGGGTACAGAAGTATCTGCCACTCTCTCTAATGGGCGCCGGCTTGAAACTGGCTCTGTTTCCCTGTATAGGATTTCTCTTCTACAAATTATTTCAAATCGATGGCGTAGCCTTCAAGACCGGCATGATCTTTTTGTGCCTGCCGGCTTCGACCATGATCTATGTCCTTTCCTCCCAGCTCAACAGCGACACCGAGCTGGCCTCGGCCTCCATCGTCGTGTCCACCCTGCTGTCCTTTCTTTCTCTGTCGGTTGCTCTGCTTTTATAGGTGGCAGTACCCTGGTCTAAATTTTGTATATTCAATGCAGCAGCAACCACCCCGTCCCTGAAAAGACATGGTTGATCAGGAAAAGTAAAGGGGCGGAGTGCGCATGGGCGGCATGGGCCGCTGTATCAGGCCCGCAGGGTTGGGCAGCAGCAGTCACCCAATGGGCCTCATGGGCTGGAGGATAAGATCGGAGCCTCCCACGCGGTGTCGCTTTTCTCAGCTCATGCAGATGAAAACTAATGGAGCAGCTTATTCAGGAACTGCAGGACAGCATCGAGCAGCCGGGTCTGTTGCGGGCCCATTCGGGCCGCTTGGCTGCGTAGTGGCGGCGTTCGGGCTGTTCGTCGTAGGGCTTTCTGAACAGGTCGAGCAGCTCCTCGACCTCTGAATAGTCGCCCGCTTCAACTTTATCGATGGCCTGCTGGGCAAGATAATTCCTGAAGACGTATTTGGGATTGACCAGATTCATCTTCCTGCGGCGTTCCTCGTCGTCCAGATCGTTTCTCAGCAGTCTGAGTCGGTAGAGGTGGAGCCAACTCTTCAGATTATCGAGGTGTTCCTGGCTTATTTCTTCGGGAGTGTAGAAGGCGTCCTCGACGATGCTGAGAAGCTTGTCACCGTCCTTCTCGGTCACCTCTAAGTTTGCCAGATTTCTGAAGAAGATCGTCATGTCGGTCTCGGTCTTGGTGAGCAGCTCAAGCAGCGACGAAATCATCTTGTCGTCATGTTTTTCCGAGGTGTGCAGGCCGAGTTTGGCTCTGAGTGTGTGCTGCCACTCTTCCTGAAAAGTCATTCGATAGCTGTCCAGCGCCTCCTGCAGTCTTTTCTCATCCTTGATCACCGGGAAGATCGCATTGGCAAGCTGCATCAAATTCCACTGGGCCATGTAAGGTTGGTTGCCGTAGCAGTAGCGGCGTCCCTGGGCATCAGTGGTGTTGGGTGTCCAGGTTGGATCGTACCCCTCGAGCCAACCGTAAGGACCGTAGTCGATGGTCAGGCCGAGCACCGACATGTTGTCGCTGTTCATAACCCCGTGGACAAAGCCGACACGCATCCAGTGCGCAACCATTGATGCCGTTCTTCTGCTCACTTCGGTGAACCACTGCAGGTAGCTGTCCACTCCTTTGGCTGGGTCTATCTCGGGAAAATCACTTTCTATGGTGAAGCGCAGCAATTGTTCAAGCAGGTCATACTCCTGTCGGGACGAGAGGATTTCGAAATTGCCGAACCTGACAAATGAGGGGGATGTTCTGCAGACCACCGCTCCGGGTTCCAATTCAGGATGGCCATCGTAGAACATATCCCGAAGCACGCGTTCGCCCGTCAGGATCAGACTCAGCGCCCTGGTGGTGGGAATACCGAGATGGTGCATGGCCTCGCTGCAGATAAACTCGCGCAGCGAGGAGCGCAACACCGCGAGCCCGTCGGCCGAGCGCGAATAGGGAGTTGGCCCTGCGCCCTTGAGCTGCAGAGTCCAACGCTGGTTTTCACCGTTGACAACCTCTCCCAGGTTAATCGCCCTGCCGTCGCCAAGCTGACCCGCCCAGTTACCGAACTGGTGGCCGCCGTAGCACATGGCGTAGGGCTTCATGTCACCGAGCACGAGATTGCCCGAGAACATCTCAGTGAACCAGGGCGCACGGCAGTCCTCTTCCCTGAGGCCCAGTTCGGCGGCGGCTTCTTTTGAATAGGCCACCAGTGACGGTGCGGAGACCGGGGTAGGATCCACAAAGGAGAAGCAGGCACCGGAAACCTGGCGCCGGGTGTTGTTGCGATCCTGGTCGCCGGGAAGATTGTCGGCGAAGTGATTTTCAAAATTGAGGGTCACATCGTTTTGTTCTGTCATTGATGTCTGCATCACATTCCTTGTCCGTGCGAGCGATTCTCATATCGGTTTCGTACGCATCCTTATTAATCACATAACTAAACATTTAATTAATCATGCCACAAAGTGGTTGCAAGTGCGCAACAACACACCATCACGGCAGGCACAGAATGAGCAGAGATAACGGTGAGTAGCAAACGGAAAGGATTTTTAGTAGATCAACTGAATTGACCCGGTCACGCTGACTCGAAGTTTGGAGTCTCCTGCTTCGACGCTGGGTGGAGCCGAACCTACGGTCATCGCCTCTGCATGAGCGACTGCGCGATAGGGCATGGGACGGCCGTTCTCATCGATTGACAGATTGACAAGCCGATAGTCGTTTGCTTTCAAAGTGCCGGAAACCAGTTCGGCTTTGACACGAAAGGCTTCAAGGGCTTCCACCACTAGAGTTTCGAGTTCTTCTGCGCGTCGGTCGGGACTGACCTGAAAACGCATCGAGCCAATCTGCAACTTCTGCTGGAGTGTACCCACCATTGCGGTCAGAACCTCGATGTCCCGGCTTTGCAATTGCAGCTGCTGACTCGCCGACCAACCGGTGATGGTCTTATTCTGATAGATCGGCCGGGTCTGGTAATTCAAAGTCTGGTGTGAGATTCTCTGGTCTTCAGAGATGATCTTGTCGGCCCAGGCCATCACCTCGTTGACACTCCGTGCAGCCTCGGCACTGCTGTTTTTCTGGGCTGCGGCCTGCATAACCACCACCATGACATCATTGCTCACCTGCCGGGCCTGTTCGACCCTGAGATTCACGATATTGAACTGAACCTGTTCGTCTGCGACGGCAAGCGCCGAAATGGAAAGGATCAGGGCCGCGGTGAAGGCGATAAAAATTTTCATATAAATTCCTCTCTCAAGTGAGATTCGTCTTGAATGACATTTACATTCCACCATAATTACAATAGTGTCTAAATCCAATTATTGGCAGCGGCCGATGTTTTTTCGAATTCCGGCCCGCTTCTATACCCACTACACTGAAGGAGAGAGAGATGACCATTGAATTGCCGATGAGCAATGGCGAAACCTATCGGCTTCAGCCGCAGAAGATAATCTGCCTGGGACTCAACTACCATGAGCACATCAAAGAAAGCGCAGAGGAAGACAGTGAGCGCTTCAAAGATGAAATACCTGCGGAGCCGATCCTATTTCCCAAAACCTTGAATACTTTGGTTGGTCCGGGTGATCCCATCGTCATTCCCGCCTTTCTCGATGATTACGGCTTCAGGACCTGCCGTACGGATTACGAGGGGGAGTTGGCCGTGATTATCGGCAAGGGGGGCAAGAACATTACCGAGGCCGAAGCCTACGATCACATCCTCGGTTACACCTGTTTCAACGATGTGAGCCAGCGCAATTTCCAGAAACATGACAAGTCGGGCTGGTTCCGCGGCAAATCGCTCGATACCTTCGGCCCAATTGGTCCACAGGTCGTCACCCACAGGGACATTGGAGATCCCCAGAGTCTCACCATCCAAACGAGGCTGAACGGCGAGGTCGTGCAGGACGCCAATACCAGCCTTATGATCTTCCCCATTCGCGCGACCATAGCCTTCATCTCCAAACACTTTACTCTGGCTGAGGGAGATCTCATCGTCACCGGCACGCCCAAAGGTGTCGGCCCCCTCGCACCGGGTGATGTGGTCGAGGTTGAGATTGAGAAAATAGGGGTTTTGAAAAATCCAGTCGAACGCAGGTGACAACGGGAACCAGCAGGAATAGTTGGCCGGTGCCGCGGTGATTCCCGGCAACCGGTTGTCGCAGGTTGCGTAGCACCCTTCATTCAACAGGCCTCAGCTGTTGGAGGATCAGGCCTAAGGGGATGCACACGCAGTTATTTTACGGGGCTGATTTTTTTGACTCGGTGCGCGTGCATTGATAATTGTCTGGTGCTGCTGCGCTCGGCCTGTTCAACTCCGCGCTGAAAAACCGACCGGATGTCGGCCGCCAGGGCGGCCTCGGGCGGTCGGTAAGCGTTTTCAGCGCTCCGTTGGGCCTCACAATGC
>CBFCWR010000157.1:0-7317 GCA_965601575.1 uncultured Desulfofustis sp.
GTGTGCCTTAACTGTCATCAGCAGGGGTTCGTGGATGGTCATTATTTCCAGTATGACGCTCTGGTCAAGCTTTACAACGATAAATTCGCCAAACCGGCGACTGAAATTATCAAGATGGTGAAAACCAAGGGACTGTTGGAGAATAAAGCCGCTTTCTCCAACGATCTCGAGTGGGAATACTGGGAACTCTGGCATCATGAGGGCCGTCGCGCTCGTATGGGAGCTGCGATGATGGGTCCCGATTATGCCTGGTGGCACGGCATTTACGATGTGGCGCATAACTTCTATTTCAAGTTCATCCCCGAAGCACGCCACGTGGGTGATGATGAGGTAAACGCCTACATCGACGATCTGTTTGCCAACGATAAGATGCACACCTGGTTCAATACCAACACAGCTGACATCAAGTCGGCAATCAAGTCTGGTGAATTCCAGAAGATTTACTCCGAGATGTTCGTACAGGACCTGGAGTAAACATTACTCAGATCAGCAGGGGGCGCAGATCGACTGCGGCCCCTGCCCTTTTCCTGCGGTTATACTTTTACCCCCCGTTCGCTTACCAATCCGCAGACGTGCTCCGCAAAGCCGGTGCCCGCTTCTGCATAGGCATTGAACACATAGTCGGCACCCGCATCCTGCAGAGCGGATTTCTGATCATCATATTCAGCAATGGCGCCGACAACCCCAACGTGCCGACGAGAGGAGATCTTTTGAGCCGCTTTGACGTTTGAATTGTGGCACATGGCCAGCAGCACCAGATTGACCCGTTGCCCCGCGACCAAACCGCGGCTCCAGAAGTCTTCATCATTGGCATCGCCGTGAATCACCTGCCTGCCCGCAGCCTCATGGGAGCGGATACGGACCTCATCAAAATCGAGGCCAACCACGGTTTTGCCATATTTCTCCCGGAGATTGTCATACGCGGCTGTGCCGATCCGGCCCATCCCCAAAACCGCTACCGTTGCCCCGCCAAGGTCGATTTCCCGATCCTCAGGAAGCCTCTCATCCGATTCGAAACCTTTGAGTTGGGATTTATAACGAGAATAAATGACCGGAATCAATGACGATAAGAGTGAAGCGGCGATCATCGACACAGAGAGTGTGACCGCCAATATCACCAGCCATTCACCGCTCAACCACCCATTTGCATAGCCCACCGCTCCCACAATCAGACCGAATTCGGAGTAATGGGCCAGGGTAATCGAAGACATCAGGGCAGTTCGGGCGCGGAGCTGCATTCTGGTCAACAGGAGAAAGAATAAGGCAGATTTGAAAGGGATAAGGAGGACAAAAATCAGCGACACACCGAGCATTGAAAAATGGGGTAATTCCGCCAGACCGATGGTCAGGAAAAAGCCAACCAGGAATAGATCTTTGAATCCCAGCATCGCTTTGGCCAATTCATCCGTTTTGGCCCCACCCGCAAGCATCATACCCAGAATGAGTGCACCAAGATCGGGCTTGAGTCCCACCAATTCAAAAAGTTCTGCCCCCGCCAAAGGTAGAATGCAGGCCAACAACACAAGCAGTTCACCATGGCCGCTGAGGCTGAGTACCTTCATCAATGGTTTTCTGATAAACACCAGCAACACCAGCAGCAACGCCCATGGCGATGGCACCTTTCCGGATGAAAAAGTTATGAAAACAACGGCAAAGAGATCCTGCATGATCAGAATGCCGATCGCAATACGACCCGGTTTGGAGGTCATCTCCTCCTTCTCTTCCAGAATTTTCACCGCAAAGACGGTGGATGAAAAACTCAGTGCAAAGGCCAGCAACAAGGCGGTTGAACCGCTTACTCCGGCAAAATATGAGATCCCCAGCCAGCTCAGCAGCAGCAGCAGAATTCCGAAAGTGACAGTGGTTATTGCCATGTGCAGGCTGGCCGTACCCCAGACCTGCGGTTCGAAAAGTCTCCTGAGTTGCACTTTCAGGCCAATACTGAAGAGCAGCAGGAGGATACCGACATTTGCCAGCTCTTCGAGTAACTGCGTCGCTTCGAAACCGAGGATGTTCAATACGAAACCGGCACACAGAAATCCCACCAGTGGAGGCAGACCGATCTGCTTAACTGCGAATCCGAACACGAAGGCGACAACAACCATCAACATTTCCATCGGTGCCTCCATCAATGACAATAGAAGTTGGATAAAGGGCGGTAATTGATCCCACTCGCCACAGTTTTGCAAAATGTTCCGTGACCGGGTGCAAATCTACCGGTGCAGCGACTGTTTTTCAACTCCATGGACTTGCACATTCAGGTAATGATACAGATAGTTAGTTATTGATTTGTTTGTCTAAACCTATCCCCCATATCCAGGAATTACAATGTGTGCATATTACAAAGATCCTGATCCGCAGGAAACCAGAGAATGGCTCGACGCCCTCGAAGGTGTGATAAAACACGAAGGCGGCGAAAAAGCCGATTACCTGCTGCGGGTGTTGACCGACCGGGCCCGAACCATGGGTGTACCGACTTCACCGGGCATTCTGACTCCCTACTGCAACACAATTGCCCCAGAACAGGAAGAGAAAATCCCGGGCGATTCATACATTGCCAGAAACGTGGCTGCCTACGTGCGCTGGAATGCAATGGCCATGGTGGCCCGAGCGAACAAGGGGGGGCTCAGTCTCGGCGGGCATATTGCCACCTACACCTCGGTGTCGGCGATCTATGAAGTGGGCTTTAACTGGTTTTTCAGGGGTCCCAGTGCCGCCGACGGAGCCGACATGGTGTTTTTCCAGGGTCACAGTTCTCCTGGTATCTATGCCAGGGCATTTGTTGAAGGCCGGCTCAGCGAGGAACAGCTCAGCAATTTCAGGCGGGAAATCGGCGGTAAAGGCCTGTCTTCTTATCCGCATCCATGGCTGATGCCTGATTTCTGGGAGTTTCCCACGGTTTCCATGGGATTGGGTCCGATGATGGCCATTTATCAGGCGCGCTTCATGAAATATATGGACAGCCGTGATCTGAAAAAAGCTGGTGACCGCAAAGTCTGGTTCTTCATGGGAGACGGTGAATCGGACGAACCCGAATCACTCGGTGCGCTGCCCCTCGCCGCCCGTGAGCAGCTCGACAATCTGATTTTCGTGGTCAACTGCAATCTGCAGCGTCTTGACGGTCCGGTCAGGGGCAACGGCAAAATTATCCAGGAGCTTGAAGGCAGATTTCGTGGCGCCGGGTGGAACGTCATCAAAGTACTCTGGGGGAGCGAGTGGGATAAAATTCTGGCTCGCGACAGGGATGGTCTGCTGATCAAAAAATTCGGCGAAATGGTGGACGGCGATTTCCAGACGATCAGGGCCCGGGGGCCCGAATACCTGCGTCAGAAGGTCTTTGGCGATGATCCTAATCTACTGGCACTGGTCGAGGATATCCCCGACGAAGAACTCTGGCAGATGACCCGGGGCGGCCATGATCCCCGCAAGGTGTTTGCCGCCTTCGCCCAGGCGAGCCGCTTCAAGGGCAAGCCCACGGTGATACTCATCAAGACCATCAAAGGCTTTGGCATGGGCCAGGCCGGAGAGTCGGTTATGGTCGCCCACAACGTCAAAAAGATGGACGTCGAGTCCCTCAAATTTTTCCGTGATCGCTTCCACGTGCCGCTGGAGGACGATGCCCTCGAAAAATTACCCTTCATCAAACCGCCCGAGGGCAGTCCGGAGCAGAAATTCCTGGCGGAGCGTCGTCAGGCACTCGGCGGGCCGGTACCCTTCAGGAACCAGGAACAGACACCTTTGCAGATTCCGCCGCTGGATACCTTTAAACCGCTTCTCGAGGCTTCGGGTAAAAGAGAAATTTCAACCACCATGGCCTTCGTCCGGATGCTCAGTTCGCTGGTGAAAGACAAGAACATCGGCAAACAGATGGTGCCGATCATCCCGGACGAAGCCCGCACCTTCGGCATGGAAGGTTTGTTCCGACAGCTCGGCATCTATGCCCCCACCGGCCAGCTCTACGAACCCCAAGACTCTGAGACCATTGCCTGGTACCGGGAGGATCCAAAGGGGCAAATCCTCGAGGAAGGCATCACCGAAGCCGGCTCCATTTCTTCCTGGCTGGCGGCCGGAACCGCCCATGTCAATTACGGCATACCGATGATTCCCTTCTACATCTTTTATTCTATTTTTGGCTTCCAGCGCATCGGTGATCAGCTCTGGGCTGCAGGTGACAGTAAAGCCAAAGGTTTTCTGCTGGGCGCCACCTCGGGGCGAACCACCCTCAATGGAGAGGGATTGCAACACCAGGACGGCCACAGCCTGCTGTTTGCCTCTGCCTACCCGTCCTGTCGGGCCTATGACCCGACTTTTGCTTATGAGGTCGCGGTCCTGGTGCAAAACGGTCTCGAACTGATGTATGGGCAGGGAGAAGACGTCTTTTATTATATTACGCTTCTCAATGAAAACTATACGCAACCGTCCATGCCGAAAGGAGTTGAAGAGGGTATCCACCGTGGTATGTATCTTTTTTCCGCACCTGATTCGGGTGAAGCAGAGATCCAGTTGATGGGAAGCGGTTCAATCCTGCGCGAGGTTATCGCCGCCGCCGAACTGCTCAAGGATGAATACGACATTGATGCCAATGTCTGGAGCGTGCTCGGCATCAACCAGCTCCACCGGGATGGCATGATGGTCTCCGAATGGAATAGACTGCATCCTGACCAGCCAGAAAAAGAGAGTTACGTCCAGACGCTGCTCAAGAGTGCCAAAGGGCCCGCCGTGATCAGCACCGATAATGTATGTGCCTATGCCGAGCAGATAAGAAATCAGATAGATCTGCCCCTGACCATACTCGGTACAGACGGGTACGGCCGCAGCGACACCAGGGACGTGCTGAGACATTTTTTCAGGGTCGACCGCTATCATATTGTGGTTTCAGCCCTGAAAGCGCTGGCCGACGAAGAAAAAATATCGTTAAATAGTGTTGCCGAAGCCATCGAAAAGTTTGACATCGATCCAGATTCACCTCATCCCCTCACCTGCTGAAAGGAGATCGTTTTATGGCAATCCAACAAGTCACGATACCCGATTTTGGCGATGTACAGGAAATCACCGTGGTGGATATATACGTCAAGCCCGGCGACACGGTCGACGTGGAAGACCCGCTGGTAGCCCTGGAAAGCGAAAAGGCGGTTATGGACATTCCAAGTCCTTTTGCAGGTACGATCACCGAAGTGAAGTTGCAGGAAGGTGACACGGTCAGCAACGACGACATAATAGTGCTGTTGGAAACCGCGGATGGTGATGCGGCTCCTGCGGAGAAAGAGGAGCCACCACCGGCCCCGGAAGTGCCAGCCGCTGCGCCCCCCTCACCGTCACCGGAACCTGAGTCCAGCGCGCCAGAACCAGCTGAGGAATCCTCCCCTGCCCCGTCAGAGGAACCAGCCCCACCACCCGTCGATGAGCCTGACAGGGATCTGCACGCCTCGCCATCGGTGCGCAGCTACGCGCGGGAGCTCGGTGTCGATCTTGCGTTGGTCGGCGCCTCCGGTCCCAAGGGCCGCATACTGAAAGAAGACGTGCAGAATTTTGTTAAGCAGAAAGTACAAAGTGGGCCTGCAGCAGGACCACCCGCGCCCGGAGTCTCGCCTGTGGCCGACGTACCTCTTGAAGATTTCAGCAAATACGGCCCGATCGAGGAGCAGGAACTGGGCAGAATACAAAAGATTTCAGGACCGCATCTGCATCGGAGCTGGATCACCATTCCTCACGTCACCCACTTCGACGAGGCCGATATCACCGAGCTTGAAAAATTCAGGAAACAGATGAATCAGGAAGCCCAGAAGGACGATCTGAAATTCAGTCCGCTGGTTTTCGTCATCAAAGCGGTGGTGGCGACGCTCAAAGAGTATCCCCTGTTCAACAGTTCGCTTGACACGGCCAACAGCACAATCATTTATAAACACTATTACCATACCGGTATCGCCGTCGACACTCCCAACGGTCTGGTGGTTCCGGTGGTCAAAGACGCCGACCGCAAAGGCATAAAGGAAATAGCCAAAGAACTGGCCTCGCTGAGCAGTGCGGCCAGGGAAGGCAAATTGACCATTGGCGACCTCCAGGGTGCGACTTTTACCATTTCCAGTCTGGGCGGAATAGGCGGCAGCGGTTTTACGCCGATTGTCAACGGGCCCCAGGTGGCCATCCTTGGTCTTTCGAGGAGCTACATGAAACCGGTGTGGAACGGCAATGATTTCGAGCCGAGATTGACCCTGCCGTTTTCACTTTCATACGATCACCGGGTCATCGACGGTGCCGAAGCCGCACGCTTCTGTCGTTCTCTGGGCAGCAACATAGAAGATCTGCGTCGCGCTCTACTCTAATTCTACGGATACGTACACCATGACTGATGAAACACAATACGATCTTGTTGTTCTCGGCGGAGGTCCCGGCGGTTATACCGCAGCATTCCGCGCAGCCGACCTGGGCCTGTCCGTGTGCCTGGTCGAGTCACGAAAACAGCTCGGCGGCGTCTGTCTCAACGTCGGCTGTATTCCTTCCAAAACCCTGCTCCATGCCGCAGCGGTGATAGAGGAAGCTGCTGAATCGGAGGATTTCGGTATTTCTTTCGGCCAACCTGAAATTGACCTGGAGAAATTGCGGGCCAAGAAAACACAGATAGTCGAACAACTTACCGGCGGTCTGGACACACTCTGCAGCGCCCGAAAGGTCACTCGTCTGGAAGGATACGGTACCTATACCGGCACTAACAGCATGGTGGTCAATAAGGACGGGGAAGAATCGACGATCACTTTCAAGGCTACCATTATTGCCACCGGATCGCGGCCCTTTTCTCTACCTTTTGCTCCGGAAGATCCAAGAATCTGGGACTCCACCGATGCACTTGCCCTCGAATCGATTCCCAAAAGATTACTTATCATCGGTGGCGGCATCATTGGACTTGAAATGGCTCAGGTTTACCATGCACTCGGCTCGGAAATTACCATCATCGAGATGGAGAGCCAGATTATCCCGCCGGCCGATAAGGACCTGGTGCAACCGCTTTTCCTCAAATTCAAAAAGCTGTTCACCATTCACACCGATACCAAGGTGACGGCCATTGAGGCCGGCGACAAGTCGGTACAAATCAGCTTCGAGGGTAAGAAACAGAGCGCTACTGAGGAGTTCGACGCAGTCCTGGTGGCAGTGGGCCGCCGGCCCAATAGTGAATCCCTCGGACTCGAACAACTTGGCCTGAACGCCGATGAGAGAGGATTCATCAGCGTTGATGAGCAGCAGCGTACTGCGGCAACGCATGTCTTTGCCATAGGCGACGTGGTTGGCGAACCGATGCTGTCCCACAAAGCTACTCACCAG
>CBFCWR010000158.1:0-7269 GCA_965601575.1 uncultured Desulfofustis sp.
GATCGTCCATAGGCCGAAGGCCGTCATCCGATCGACTTTTCACTGATACGGTGATTAGGCCGCAGAGCAGCAGCTTACACCAACCCGCACCGGCTTTAGGGCTTAGCTACCCAGCGCCTCCTGAATGGTGCGGTGGATGACCGAGGAGATCCTTCTGAAGCCGCCCGGGGACGGATGAATTTCGTTGCGCCACTGGGTCTCGGAAAGAGTGCCCTGGGTCGGGGCGATGAAGAGTTTGCCCGGGTACTTCTGCTCCACCCTGGCGAGACGATCCCCAAACCGTTTGAGCATGAATCTGATCACCTCCTGCTGCTCAGGGCCCTCGCTGAACCCTTTTTCCATCAGGAAAGGATAAATCCATGATTCACCAATGGGAAACAGGTCGAAGAGTTCGTAGCCCTCGGGAGAGGGAACGCAGAAATCGTAGTTGTGGCTCACCACTTTAATGTCCGGGTTCACCGAGTAGTAGTTCACCCGTTCCATCAACTCCACGTAGACCGATTCGATCAGGTCGAGCTTGTTGTCCAGCCGCTCGATGTCGATGCAGTCCTGCCAGAGTTCGGCGCTCTGTCTGGGCCTGAGGAAGAGATCGAAGTCATACTTGCCGACGATATCGTTGCCGCCCCCAGAAAAGAGGATGATATCGAACTCGTTGGTGCCGAGCCGCTTGGTAAAGCCGAATTTCTGTTCGCCGGTCATCATCGAGGCGACTTCATCGCCGATGCTCGCCGTTGAATATATGACGTAGTAGTCTCGTTCGGCCAGGATCTGGACCACATTGGACGGGGCGCCAAAGTAGATGAAACGGCGGGGATAGGCGAACCAGGAGTCGCCCTCGGCAAGTATCCTGACCGCTTCGGGGTTGTCCTCGACCAGCTTGTCATACCCTCTGGAATCGGTGGTGTAGGGCATCGGGAACTCCTCCCTTGAGTTGGCGCTGCCGTCAGCGCCAGTGCTCATTGGGCCGAAGATGGATTCAACCCAATATTCCGTCTTTCAGGGTCAGGCAGCGATCCATCTGGTCGGCCAGCAGCCGGTTGTGGGTGACCATCAGTACCGCCAGAGAACGGTTCCTGCAGATTGAATGTAGCAGATTGAAGACCAGTTCTCCGGCGCGGCTGTCGAGGTTGCCGGTGGGCTCGTCGGCCAGCAGCAGTTCCGGTTCCATGATCAGCGAGCGGGCCAGCGCAGTGCGCTGCTGCTCTCCGCCTGAGAGTTCATGCACCCGGTGCTGTTCCCGATGGTCCAGTTCGACCGCGGCCAGCAATTGCCGGGCAGGTTTTTCGGCCTCTTGTCTGGATTGGCCGGAAATCAGGGCCGGCATCATCACATTTTCCAGGGCGCTGAACTCGGGCAGCAGGTGATGGAACTGAAAGATAAAGCCCAGCGATCGGTTGCGAAAGGCGGCCAGCTCATTGTCACTTTTCTGGTCGAGGCGGCTGCCCTTGAACAGGAGCTGGCCGCCGGTGGCTGGTGCGAGAGTGCCCAGAATCTGCAGTAGTGTTGTCTTACCCGAGCCCGAGGCACCAACGATGGCAGTCATTTGGCCGGGCTCCACCAGGAGGTCGATGCCCTTCAGCACCTCAACCTCCTTGAGCCCGTTGGCGTATATCTTGCGCAGGTCGGTGGCCTGCATCAGCGGACTGCTCATGAAAGCACCTCAGCAGGCTTCACCCGGGACGCCTTCCAGGAGGGATAAATGGTGGCCGACAGGCTGATGATAATCGAGCAGCAGGCGATGATGATCACATCGGTGGGCAGTACCTTGATGGGCAGGGTGGTCATCGGGTAAACGTTGGACGGCAGCTCGATGAACTGGTACCTGGACAGCAGTTCGCACAGCCCGAGACCGCCGAGGACGCCCAACACCGTGCCGGTCAGCGAGATGACCAGGCCCTGGAGAAAGAAGATCTTCATGATCGAGCCCGAGGTCGCGCCCATCGACTTGAGGATGGCTATGTCGCGGCCCTTTTCCATGACCAGCATGATCAGGGCACTGATAATGTTGAGCGCCGCCACCAGGATAATCAGGGCCACGCAGATGAACATGCCGATCTTCTCGAGCTTGAAAGCGGCAAACAGGTTGCGGTTCATCGACATCCAGTCGCGGGCAATGGTGCCCGGGCCGACTTTCTCGACGATGGCCTGAGCCACCCGATCGGCTTTGTTGAGCAGATCTTTCTCGACCAGCACCTCGATGCCGTGGGCCACGTCGCCTATTTCCAGGAACTCCTGAACGGCGTGGATATGCATATAGGCGAGGGACGAGTCGTACTCGTACATGCCGGATTCGAATATCCCGGCAACCCGGCAGGTCTTTATTTTGGGAATCACCCCCATGGGCGTCAGCGGACCCGAAGGAGAGATGAGCCTGACCTTGCCGCCCATCTGCACCCTGAGATCGCTGGCCAGCTGGGCGCCAATGATAATCGGCGGCAGCCGCTCGTCTTTGTCGAAGGCCAGATCCTCGATGGTGCCGGCGATCATCTGGTTGGAAAGGCTGACCACCTGTTTGGCCGTTTGCGGATCTATTCCCCGTAGAATGATGCCCGCCCCGCCGGTGCTGCCGCTCAGCAAGGTCTGGGCGTAGAGATAGGGGGTTGCCCCTTCGACGCCCTGGACGCTCAGTACGCGGTCCTGAATCAGCTCGTAGTTGTCGATCGAACCTTCGACACGCTGCACGATGATATGGCTGTTGATTCCCAGGATCTGGTCACGGAGTCCGTCGGTGAATCCTGAATATACCGACAGAACGACGATCAGGGCGATGACGCCGACGGTGATGCCGATCACCGAGATCAGTGAGATCAGCGAGATGAAACCGTGTCGGTGTTTGGCCCGCAGGTACCTCCGGCTGATAAACCATTCATACATATCAGTCGTCGTCCGTCTGTTCGGCTGCAGCCTGGTCCTTGTGCACCCGTTCCTCCGGCTTCATATGGGGGAAGAGGATCACGTCCCTGATCGACGGCGCATCGGTCAGCAGCATGACCAGCCGATCGATACCGATGCCCTCTCCGGCAGCCGAGGGCATACCGTATTCCAGGGCGCGGATATAATCGGTATCGAGTTCTGGATGCACTTCGTCATCATCGCCGCGCTCGGCAATCTGCTTCTCGAAACGCGCTCTCTGGTCGATCGGGTCGTTGAGTTCGCTGAAGGCGTTGGCAATTTCGCGCCCGGTTATAAACAGTTCGAAACGATCGGTGACCGACGGATTGTCCTCGTTGCGCCGGGCCAGCGGGGAGACTTCGGTGGGGTAGGAGGTGATGAAGGTCGGATCGACCAGTTTCTCCTCGACCAGCAGCTCGAACAATTCTGTTTTGGCCTTACCCGCTCCTGCTGCTTCCTCCAGCTTGATGCCCAGTTTCTTGGCGTGGGCGATCACCTTTTCGTCGTCTTCCAGGATCTCGGGGTCGATGGAGCCGATCTCGATCAGTGCCTCATCCATGGTCAACCGCTTCCAGGGGGGACTCAAATCGACATCCACCCCCTGGTAGCTGATCTCAAGGGTGCCGTTCACCTCCTGGCAGATCGAAGCGATCATGTCCTCGGTCAAGTCGATCAGGTCGTCGTAGGTGGCATAGGCCTGATAGAACTCGAGCATGGTGAACTCGGGATTGTGCCTGGTGGAGAGCCCCTCGTTTCTGAAATTGCGGTTGATCTCGAAAACCTTCTCAAAACCGCCCACCAGCAGCCGCTTGAGATAGAGCTCGGGGGCGATCCGCAGGTAGAGATCCATGTTCAGGGCATTGTGGTAGGTCTTGAACGGCTTGGCCGTTGCCCCGCCAGGAACCGGCTGCATCATCGGTGTTTCCACCTCGAGGAAACCGCGGTCGCTCAGGTACTCGCGCACCAGCCGGATGATATCCACCCGCTTGCGGAAGGTCTCTTTGCTCTCGGGTGTCACCAGCAGATCGACGTAGCGCTGACGGTAACGGGTCTCCACATCGGTGAGTCCATGCCATTTCTCCGGCATGGGCCTCAGCGACTTGGAGACCATGGTGATCACTTCTGCATGGATAGACGGCTCGCCCGTCTTGGTTTTGAAAAGATGGCCCCGGGCGCCGACAATGTCGCCGATATCGTATTTCTTGAAGGCGCCGAACTGCTCGTCGCCAACGCTGTCCTTGCGCACATACACCTGCATCTGGCCGGTGGCGTCGGCCAGGGTGATGAATGCCGCTTTGCCGAATTTGCGCATGGCCATGATCCGGCCGGCGATGGAATAACTGGCGCCGCCTTCCTCTTTCTGTTGCGGTTCGAGCTGCTCGGCTTTGGGGCGCAGACTGCTGATCCGATCGGCTGGTTTGAAGGTGTTGGAATACAGTTTTACGCCGAGATCCGCCAAGTTCTGGGCTTTTTCTCTTCGCTGGGCGAGAAACTGGGTGTCACTGCTCATGGTTGGTCCTGCCTATGGGCGATTATCGTCATCGCCCTGGTTAACAATAAAAAAAAGCGGCGCTAATCCGCCCGCTTTCATAGTCAATGGTTGATACGGCTCATGGGCTCCGGAGCCCACTAACGTTTACTGACTATTAGCCGGGTTGTCAATATTTTCACTGTCCTCCCCTGCTCTTTTCGAGCAGGACCACCGTTTCTATATGATGAGTCTGGGGAAACATGTCCACGGGTTGAATGGTTTTTATCGACAAGCCGCACTCGACCAGCACCTGAAGATCACGCACCAGGGTAGCCGGGTCGCAGGAAATGTACACCAGCTTTCGGCGAGCCAGATCAGCGGCCAGCTGGGCCAGGGGGCCCAGTCCCTGGCGCGGCGGATCGCACACGACCGTATCGAACGAGTCCTTGCCGGCTGAGAGTTCCCGGCATGCTGACAGCACATCTCTTTTCTGGAAGCTGCAGTTGGTGAGCCCGTTGCTCTTCGCGTTGCGCCTGGCGCTCCGAATGGCCGATCCCTGGCCCTCGACGCCAACCAATTGGGCGGCCTGGCGGGCCAGTGGGATTGAAAAATTTCCCATGCCGCAATAGAGATCGAGAATCCGGTCCTCTGATGTGGGCTGAACCAGGCGTCTGACCAGCTCGATCATCTTCAGGTTCTGCCCCGGATTGACCTGGCTGAACCCGCCAACTTCCCAGTACAGGGTCAGTGGGTCGGATCCTTCTATCATAAAGCCAAGCAGATTGCTCTTTGTTTCCCCGCTGCCGTGGGGGCCCTCCTGGGCGAAGCCGCGGCCGTGGAAAAAGACCCGGTCCAGCGTTGCCAGGGTGGCGGTCAATTCCCGGGCGTGACCTCGATCCGCAGGGCGAACCGGCCTCTTCAGCAGCAGGCGCAGGGTCACCTTGTTGCTGAGCTGGTCGAGCAAGAGCTCCATCTCCTCGGTGACCGAGGCCAGATGTCTGAAGCCCGCATTGCCGCGCAGCCCCGCAAGGCATTCGTTGATGGGGGGCGCGGCCAATAGACAGCGTTTGACAGCGACGGTCCTGTGTGATCTGAAGTGAGTGAAACCGGGATTGCCCTGGTCATCGATTCGCATCCTGATGCGCTGCCGGTAGCCAAATGGATGGTCAGCTCCAATAATCGGCCTGACGGTCCCGGATAAGCCGATAGTTGCACCAAGCGGGCTGCGGGCCAACAGGTCATCGAGGATGGCGTCCTTGAGCTGGAGCTGGGTGGGGTAGTCCCCATGCTGGAGGTCGCAGCCCCCGCAGCGCCCGTAGTATGGGCAGGGAGGAGAGGTGCGGCCGGGGGCCGGAGAGTGCGCCTGGACCGCGTGGCCGAAACAGATCCGTTTTTTTTCTTCGGTGATCTCGACGGCCACCGTCTCACCGGGCAGACACTGGCGCACGAACAGTCTCCTGCCGTCCGGCGCCTCGGCCAGCCCATAGCCGCCGTTGACGATCTTGTTAATGGTGACAACCTGATTATTGCAGTTCATGTCCGGTTGCGACTATAATAGGTGGTCAAAAAATTGCCTTTTCGCCCAAACTCGGCATTGCGCATGGAAATTCTATCCCCGACAAGACGGATACGGCAACGATACCGTGCGCTCCTCGATCTTGTACGAAAATTTCAATTTTTCAAGGCGGCTGATGCTTATTCCGCTGCATAACCAGGCCTTCTACTCACAATAACGTATCCTTGCACTGTCGAGCCCTCTTTTTTTTCACCCTTATTCTCTCGCTGTATGCCGGGATCGCCAGCGCCGGACCGTCGCTCGTGGTGGCGGTCGAGGGGATTGAAGGAAAACTCCTGGAAAATGTGCTGGCCAGGCTGAGGATCCAGGTTTACAGCCAGGACAGCGATCTTTCCGAAACCGAAATTCTGCGGCTTCATCAGCTCAGCGAGCAGGACATCAAGTCTGCCCTTGCACCCTACGGTTTTTATTCCCCCGAGATCACCGCCACGCTCTCCCAGGATGAAGATCTCTGGTCAGCATCGTACCTGGTCGATCCCGGCCAGCCGGTGATCATCGAATCCGTGTCGATATCGATCGTGGGACCAGGGGAGATGTTTGCCGACGAGTTCAAAGCGGAAACACCGGCGATGAACAAAGGGGATGTGCTCAACCAGCAGGTATATGAAGCCGAGAAGAGACGAATCCTCAGAGAGGCCGTCACCTTTGGGTTTCTCGATGCGGAGTTCCTTCTGCACGAGATCCGCATTGACCGACGGGCCTACACTGCCGATATCGAATTGCAGCTGGACACCGGGAATCGCTACCATTTCGGGGAAATCAGAGTCGATCAGGATATCCTCGCCGAGAATCTGTTCTTCAGGTTCATCGAGTACGACAGTGACGACTATTTTTCCACCCGGCGCATCCAGCAGCTGCAGCGGGATCTCTACCGCAGCGATTATTTCAGTTCGGTGGTCATCGAGGCGGATATAGAGGCAGCCGAAGACCTGCGCGTGCCGGTCGATATTTCGGTGGAACCGCTCAACGCCTACAACCGGTTCAGCTTCGGCCTGGGCTACTCCACCGACATCAGGGCCTACGCCCGGTTCGAATGGCTCAATCGGCAGCTCAACAGATGGGGGCATCGACTGTTCAGCTCCGTGCAGTACGGTGAACTGGAGCGTTATGTGACGCTCAACTACACCATTCCAGTGGTGGATCCCCGCTACAACGCCTTGAACGGGTCCGGATCCTGGCAGAAGAAATCGTGGGATGAGACCGATACCGAGCTCTACAGCACCGGACTTCTCTATGATTACTCAACTCCCGAACACTACTACGGGGTCTCTCTGGAATATCTCAACGAGGACTATCGGGTGGGCGAAACCACCGGTGAAAGCCAGCTGCT
>CBFCWR010000159.1:0-7244 GCA_965601575.1 uncultured Desulfofustis sp.
GATCCGGTCGAGCAGGAGTCCGAGCCCCTCTTTGAACAGGGGATTTAGGGTGACCAGTTCTTTGATGCAGTCAATGATAGCCACCGAATAGGCCTTGAGCTCATCACCCGATTCTCCCTTCTCTTCGGGCAGGTATTTTACCAGCGCTTTGAAAACAGGCTGCTGCCTGGTCAGTTGTTTGACTTCGAACCGTTCCTGGGCCTGAGCGACCAGTTGCAGGGGCTGTTCCTGGGTGGGAGGCGAGATCTGCACCACCTTGGCGGCTACACCGATCGGATGGAAATCTTCAATTGACTGCGGTGCGTGGGAAACAGCACTCTCCGTCTGTTTCACCAGCAGCAGTCCCAGGTAGATAACCAGGCCCTTTTCCTGGGCCTGCAGAATCATCTGCTGGATTCGCGGATCTTCCACCATGATCGGCCCCATCATTTTGGGAAACATGGGTCGATCGTAAAGTGGGATGATCAATAACGATTCGGGCAGCACATCCTGCGCCGGCAGAAGCTTCTGTGCCTCCTGGGATTCCTCCTCCTGCTCCAGTTCCAGTTCACCGTCTTCTGTGATAATGGTTGGTTCGTCTGCCATGGTACTCTCCTTTAAACTCTATATGTTCATGTCGTTATATGTATGATTGCTCTCTGAAAGATGTATTACTGAAATGGAAATTGGCAACCAGCAGTGAAGCCATTTCCGGATCGACAAAAAACTTGCCTTTAGGGGCTTATAATCCCAATGCCCCTGGCGATCCGCCATTGTGACTTAAATCAACCGGTACGCCTCAGTTCAGCAGACCGATTAGAGCAATTATCATCAATACGGCGATGAAAATAATGCCTACGGTGAAACTGGCGCTATGGTCTTCTTCATGATGGTGATCAGTGTGCATTGCTCCCCCTTCGAGTGGAAGTTATTGAGCCGAATCGTCTTCTGAGGCGGGCGGCATATCGATATCGTCCGGATCTGACTGTCCCCCGCTCTTATTGCCTAATACCCGCTGATTATAGGCTTCAACCATGATGAAGGTGGCCATCGGCTGGGTGATGAGAAAGGCAAACCAGAGCGACGAGCCCAGCGACATGATAGCCACATAGATGATGACCACGATAATGTGCTCGCTCACTGGCTCCTGCATCGCTGCCTGCCATGAAGCCTTCAGGGCGTCGAACAGGCCGAGTTTCTGATCGACCATGAAAGGCAGCAGGTAGAATGCCGCAAAGGCGATGAAGGCAAGCACCGCAAAACCCGGCAGCACCAGCAGAGAGAAACCGATAAAAGCCACCACTGCGACCAGGATTGAAAGCAGGAAGAGCGGAAAAAACAGACGCATCTGGGAAAACAGGTCACCCACTTCCGGTTTCCGGTCATCCCTGACTACCTGCATAAGTGAGTTTACATAGCCGGCCGTCGTCACCGGCGCCAGAATACCAAGCGTTACCATTATCAAAACCATTTGTACCAAAGTGATCAACAGCAGTGGTCCGATGTGGTTCAAGGTATTCTGCCAGCTCCTGACGACCAGATCCTTAAAGTCCATGGTTTTCCCCCTTAACAATCCAAATTATCAAGAAATTCGTGAATTGAGGCCACCCCCACCCTATCGATTTGAGTGCGTGTTTTGAACCTGTCGAAGTTTGTTTTGGGTACGATGATGCGCGAGAACCCAAGCCGTTCCGCTTCACGTATTCTAAGTTCTATATTGGCTACTGCACGTATTTCCCCCGCCAGACCGACTTCACCACAGACTGCCGTGTCAGGAGGTACAGGCTTATCGAGCATCGATGAACTCAAGGCACAGATCACACCGAGATCGAGGGCTGGTTCATCGATGCGAATCCCACCGGCAATATTGAGAAAGATATCATGGCCGTACAGATCCATTCCAGCCTTTTTCTCGAGTATCGCACAGAGCAGCGACAAGCGCTGGGGATCGGCGCCGATTGCCGTTCGCCTGGCCGTACCCAGGTTGGTCGGACTGACCAGTGCCTGCACCTCCACGAGAATCGGCCGGGTTCCTTCCATCGATGCCAACACCACCGAGCCAGCAACATCGAGCGGCCTTTCAGCGAGGAAAATCTCCGAGGGATTGGCCACCTGCACCAGTCCCTCCTGTTTCATTTCGAACACGCCGATTTCGTTGGTGGAACCAAACCGGTTCTTCACCGTGCGCAATATTCTGAACACATGATTGCGGTCCCCTTCGAAATAAAGGACGGTATCAACCATGTGTTCGAGCATCCGTGGTCCGGCGAGTGTTCCTTCCTTGGTCACATGACCGACCAGCACCACCGGTATGTGTTCCCGCTTAGCCAACTCCACGAGTCGCGCCGCCGATTCCCTGACCTGGGTAATTGAACCGGCGGCAGAAGGCAGATCGGCCAAGGTCAGGGTCTGGATGGAATCTACAGCGAGCAAGGCCGGCTTCATTTCTCTGGTCATTGCCACTATTGCCTCAACCGAGCTCTCTGTCGCCAGATAATGATTGTCGTGGATGGCTCCCAGTCGTTCGGCCCTGATGCCAATCTGATGGGCAGATTCTTCTCCTGAGACGTAGAGTACCCTGGAGCCTTGGGCAGCAAGTGAAGAGAGCATATGGAGAAGCAGGGTCGATTTACCTATTCCCGGGTCACCGCCGATCAGAATCACGCTCCCGGGTACGATGCCCCCACCAAGAACCCGGTCAAGCTCCTCGATAGTGGTCACCGCCCTCGCCAGGTTTTGCTCCCCAGGTCTGCTCAGGGGACGAGGGGCGACGAATTCAGTCGATCCAGACAATCCTGCTGTGGCTGCCCGGCGTTCGACAAGGCTGTCCCACTGTCCGCAATCAGGACAGCGGCCAAGCCATTTAGCGCTGATATAGCCGCATTCCGTGCAGCTGAATTCTAGGCTGTTTCTGCTCTTTTTCGCTGCCATACTACAAGCTTTGTGTAATGACCCTTTACTCTAATGGCTCCGTACCTATCTTAAGAACACCTTGCAAAACGATGATTGATTAACGACATCACTGCTCCGGTTAAATATATCCAAAGGCCTGAGATTAAATACGAGAACTCCAGTTTCGCCTGCAACTTGGAGAGTGGGCGAAAAGACATTTTTTCAAGTATGCCATAGGCAACAGTAACATCTGCATCCCTGCTTGTTAAGAATTTACCTTATAATCCCGACAGCTTCTACTTTACCCATGGAGAACAAACAGCCCCAGCAGCCGGTCGCCCCGACAATTCCCCTGTCAACTTCGATCTCTTTTTTGCTGGGCAGAAAACAGTTGCTAGGCTGGTCCATCGTCCTGATCGCGGTCACCATTGTCTTGACCTGGACCGGATTTCTACTGACGACTGGTCTCGTCGATCACTACACCGCTTCTTTTTTTGACGAAGGGCCGGCCTGGCAGAGCTGGTGGGGATGGATCAAATACGGCGGCTGGCTGACGGCCAAATATCTCTACGTTTTGGTTACCAGAATCATCGCCTTCTTCCTCGCTTTTCTACTGGCCTACACGTTGACCACCCCATTTTACAGTTTCCTCAGCAACAGTGCCGAGAAGATATTCTGGGGCAAGGAGTTTCAGGAGGATGATGGGTTCAGTCTGGCGGGCATTGCCAAAGACCTTTTCGAAGGTGCTAAAATCGCCCTTTTCGGCCTGCTGGTGACCGTCATCGCCCTGGCTGTCGGCTTCGTGCCAATCTTGGGTCAGCTCGCGGTATTTCTTATTTACACCTATTACTCGGCTCTGATGTTCGTCGATTATCCGGCTTCCCGAAGACGCTGGGGCCTGGGCAGGAAGCTTTCATGGCTCCGTCACTACAGCGGCCACACCTTCCGTCTTGGATTGATTCCAGCTGCTGTTTCCATGATCCCACTGTTGAACGTCTTTCTGCTCGCCTTTATCTTTCCGCTGTTCACCGTGCATGCAGCGCTCAATTTCTCGGCGGTTGAAGCCTCCCGTCCCCGGGGTGCGCGATAAAAATGATGGTACACGCGGGGACACAATTCAATTGCGTTCCCATGTTTTTTACCCGGGCCCCGATTAATTTTACTGGTCCTGCTCCACATCGAAAAATTCCCGTTCCTACACCAATTCAGCCATCACCTGATTGGCAAATCGCCTGCCCTTCTCGGTCAGCATAAGACAATCTTTGTCATAAACAACCAGTCCGCGGTCGACGAGGCTTTCAATGGTTGCACCATATATTTCTCTTAAATCTAAGCCATAGCGGTTTTCAAGCCGTTCCCCGGAGATTCCCGCATTAAGGCGCAGCCCCATGATTACCGTCTCCTTGAAGGAATCGATCGTAGAAAGCGCTTCTTTCTCGATTATCAAGTCCCTCCCTAGTTCGACAGCCCGGCAATACTGCAGGGGATCTGCAACCCGTTTCTCCCGAACCCCGCCCAGATAGCTCACTGCCCCGGCTCCACAGCCAAGGTATTCACCATTCTGCCAGTAATTGAGATTATGTCTACACTCGTGGCCGGGTTGAGCGAAATTGGATATCTCGTAGTGCTGCAGGCCATGCTCAGAGCACGTCTCGCGGGTAATATCTTCCATTTCAAGAACCGAATCTTCTTTCGGCAGACCCAGGCCTCCTTCTCTGCTCATCCTCATGAACTCCGTATCTGCTTCGATGGAGAGCTGGTAGGCAGAAAGATGGCGGGGTCCCAGAGCAAGAATTTTTTGTAAGGATTCGCCCCAGCTCTTCGGCGTCTGGTCCGGCACCCCATACATCAGGTCGATACTCAGATTGTCAAAGCCGGCCCTTCGGGCATCGATAATCGCCTGTTGCGCCGTCCCAGAATCGTGAACCCTTCCCAGAGCGCTCAACTCACGATCTTGCAGACTTTGAACACCGATGGACAAACGGTTAAATCCAGCCTTTCGAAGAACATGCAATACCTGGTTGCCGACACTCTCTGGATTTGCTTCGATGCTCACCTCAGCATCTGCAGCAAATCCGTATTTTTCTCTGCAGGTCTCGAGTAATTCGGTGAGGTCTTCAAGATTGAGCACTGTCGGGGTACCGCCGCCCACAAACAGGGTATCGAGCGGTCCAGCGAGATCAGGGCCGGCGGCGATTTCACCGATCAGCGCCCGCAGGTATCTGGGATGCAGCGAATCAAAACCAGCATAAGAGTTGAACGAACAATAACTGCACTTGTTCCGGCAGAACGGGATATGCAGATAGATAGAGCTCATGTGCCGGCAGAACAGGTAACCGAACCACACCACTCAGCAATCTGGTCGATGATGCCGGCGTCGGCGAAACTGAAATGGCCATCCCCGATGATCAGATGATCCAGCAGCCGAATATGCATCAGCGAACAGGCAAGAAACAGCTGTCTGGTAAGTTGGCGGTCCTGCCTGGACGGGGTCAGCACCCCTGAGGGATGGTTATGGGCCACGATTAGCGCCGAGGCGTTGCGGCTCAGTGCTTTTTTGATGATTTCCCTGGGATAGACCGTATTGACCGTAACCGTGCCCTTCGCTACCTGCTCCGAATCGATGATGGCCAGCGCTGCATCAAGATAGATGACGGTCAAGACTTCGACCTGAAGGCCTCGCAGCGAGTGGCTCAGATAATCGATCACTTGAGCCGACGATTTGAGGTAATGACGGGTTTTAAGCCGCTGCTTGAGGTAATGCTCTGCGGTTGATTTGACAAAGCCGAGGGCAAAACTCGATTTCGGTCCGACCCCTTCGACGGAGAGTAGTGCCTGATGGCTGGCATCCAGTACCCCTGAAAACGTCTCGAAGCGCGTCAACAGGGCCTGGGCCTGTACTTTGCAATCCTTTCGTGGCGTACCAAAGCTGAGCAGAACCTCAAGTATCTCGGTGTCACTGAAACCACGCAGCCCATGGTCGAGAAAACGCTGTCGCAGACGGTTGCGTCGACCACTTCCCTTTTTCTGCCACTGCGCTTTATCCATCTACCCCCGGATCAGCCCGACAACTCCTGGTTGAAAAGCTGGTTGGCAAGCTTGGGATTGGCCTTGCCCTTGGTTTTCTGCATGAGCTGACCGATGAAAAAGCCCATGACCTTGGTTTTGCCGCCGCGAAACTCATCCGCTTGGGTCGGGTTCTGCTCGATTATTTCCCTTACCAGAGCGAGCAGTTCCGATTCGTCTGAAACCTGGACCAGGTTCTTATCCCTGACGATTTGCTCCGGATCCTTGCCGCTCTGAAGCATATCGGTGAATACCGTTTTGGCGATTTTACCGCTGATGGTCCCCTCCTCAACCATGTTCAGAAGCGAGCCAAGCTGAGCGGGCATCACCTGGCATTGATCGATTTCCGCCCCTTTCAACTCCCTGAGCAGCTCTGTCATCATCCAGTTGGAGACCTTCTTGGGCTGCGGGCATACCTCCACCGCCGCCTCAAAATAGTCGGCCAATTCCTTCGACTCGGTGAGGATGACCGCATCATACTCGGGAAGATTGAACTCATCGATGAAGCGCTGGCGTTTCTGATCCGGTAATTCCGGCAGCCCCTCTCTGATCTCTTCGATCCATCCGTCATCTATTTCCACCGGTATCAAGTCCGGACAGGGGAAATAACGGTAATCATGGGCATCTTCCTTGCCTCGCATCGGCTCAGTTTTGCCGGTGTCAGGGTTCCACAGCAAGGTCTGCTGGACCACCACCTCTTTTTCGAGCAGCAGGTCCCTCTGCCGGCGTACCTCGTATTCAAGAGCCATCTGTACGTTTCTAAACGAGTTCATGTTTTTCAGCTCGGTGCGAGTGCCAAATTCCTGCTGACCAACCGGCCGCAGTGAGATATTGGCATCACAGCGAAAGCTGCCCTCCTGCATATTTCCATCGCAGACATCGAGGTAGCGCAGAATGGCATGGATCTTTTTCAAATAGGCGCTGGCTTCCTGAGGCGAGCGCAGATCAGGCTCGGAGACGATCTCAAGCAGCGGCGTGCCGGTGCGGTTCAAGTCGACATAGGAGACCGGCTCCCGCTCATCGTGAATCAGTTTACCCGCATCTTCTTCCATGTGAATCCGGGTTATGCCGATGCGCTTCCGCTCGCCGTCGACCTCGATGTCGATGTAACCGTCCTCAATGATCGGCTTGTCGTATTGGGATGTCTGATAGCCCTTGGGAAGATCCGGGTAAAAATAGTTTTTTCTGGCGAACTGATTGATCGGGTTGATCCTGCTGTTGGTGGACAGGCCAACCTTGATGGCAAAATCCAGCACTCGCTTGTTCAGCACCGGCAAACTCCCGGGCATACCCAGGCAGACCGGGCA
>CBFCWR010000160.1:0-7243 GCA_965601575.1 uncultured Desulfofustis sp.
CTGCAAAAAGGCTATGAACGTGCGGCCCTGGTGGGCTTCAGCATGGGCGGCAACCAGACCTTGAAATATTTGGGTGAGAATCCTTCACTGGTGCCCGCCGAAGTGGTGGCTGCGGTGGTGTTTTCCGTACCGTGCAGGCTTGACGATGCGGTGCTGGTAATGGATAAACTCAGCAACCGTCCCTACATGCACTATTTCATGAAAGGTCTGCGAGCGAAGATACGTGAGAAAGCAGCCCGCTTTCCGGAACTGATCGATACCGAGGGACTCGACCAGATGATCACCTTCGCGCCTTTCGACAATAAGTACACGGCCCCGCTTCACGGCTTCAAAGACGCCGACGACTATTATCGGCGCTGCTCGTCAGCCACGGTGATCGGATCGATACAGGTGCCCGCCCTTCTGGTCCAGGCCCAGGACGACCCATTCCTTCCGGCTTCCTGCTACCCGGTCCACGAGGCTGAAAACAATGGGAATTTCCATCTTGAAATTACCGACTTCGGCGGGCATGTCGGGTTCATGGGGGGCTGGACAGGCCAGCACTACTGGTCGGAGCTGCGCGCTCTTTCCTTTATCGAAGAAATCAGTGGTAATTGAGGGATCGGCTGTCGCCTGCGTGTGGCGATGGTGTTCTAGCACTTCTCCTCGGGTCTGCGCTCCGGGATAAAGACGTGGGCCACCGTGCCTTCATTCCAGGCGGTGCTCACATAAAGCCCGCAATAGCAACTGCCGAACTCCTCGACATCGGGCTCCCGGTACTCGCACGGACAGATGATGTCCCGATCCGCCTCGACGTCGTCCTTGGCCAACCGGCATGGGCAGCACATATAGCCGTAGCGTTCGCGGTTGGTGATCAGCCCTTTTATCAGGAACATGGTCTTTTCCATGTCCTTATTGAAATAATAGCCCTTGGCTTCCTGAATCTTCTTAAGCTGCTCGTAAAGTTTATCGGCGTCCATCAGCGCAACCCCAGAGTATCGAGGATCAACGATTTCTGATAACCGATGATGATATCCTGACCGATGAAGGTGACCGGAAAGGCCTTTTTGGCGTTGTATTTTTTCATTTCGGCAAAGAGTTCGTCCCGTTCATCCTTGAACAGCAGATCGACATCGGTCGACTCATACTCGACCTTGTGTTCAGTAAGCAGATCCTTCAGTGCTTTGCACTGCAGGCAGGTAGTCAAGACAAGTAATTTTACTTCTGATCCTTTCATCTCCATCCTCAATGGACGGAAGAACCGTCCTTATTTATTCTTGGCGGGCAGCGAGAGGACAAACTCCCGTGCCATAACAAGCAATTGTTCCACTTCCTTATCGGTAAGAAAACCTTGCTCACTTACCATAACCCAGCCCTTCATGGGCGTGGTGGTAATATCGAATTCGGAGACTGTATCCTCTTTCAGACATTATGCAGCGCGATCTGCGCCCAATCGAAGAATGAGCTTGTTGCCGCTGACGCCGCAGAACATGTGTCCACCCAGCAGATGGCACGTACCGCCGAACATCTTCCTGCGTTCGACATGATGCCAATCGGCCACAAGACCGACAATTCTGCGGTCGATTTCCTCGCTGTAGGCCATTTTATCTTCTGGGAACTGAATTCTGGTCCACAAATCTTGACAGGGAACGATATTCCTGGGCCCCAACCAGTTTGTTATCACCGATCACAAAGGTGGGAATCGCATCGATACCCAACTCTTCGGCCCGATTCCAGTCACGCTCTACAATTTCCTTGTACGTGCCCTGGTCAAGGATCATTTCGGCGCTACCTGGGTCCAGCCCAACCTGTTCTACGACGTCGAGCAGCACTTTTCTATCGGCCAGGTTCAGATGATTGACGAAGTAGGCGGCGAAGGCAGCATTGTGAAATTTTTCACCGGCGCCCTGGGACTCTGCCCAGGCCCCGAGTTCCTGGGCCTGATTACTGTTGAAAATCTTGGAGCGCTCGCAGTACGGCATGTTGAGGGCCCTGGCGTTGCGCCTTAAATGTTCCAGCATGTCCGCCTTCGGGTAAGGATACACCGACAGGATTTCGTCGAGACTACGCCCTTCGCTCGGAGTGTCCGTAAGCATAGGAAAGGCCCGCCAGGTTATGGATATGTCGTATTCGTTTTTAAGCCTTCCCATGCGTCCGGTCATGAAATAACACCACGGACAGATATAATCGGAGAATAACTCTACATTTGTAGTCATCTTAGTAATCCCTTTTCACTGGGTGCACTCGCGGCACGACACTTCACTATAACCACATTTACAAAATGGCGCCAAACCAAGCGTCTACTCCAGGTATTATAATGTTCTCTTGACCGAATCAGGCGGAACGATCCGAAGGTTTGGTCCAGTCGGTTGAAATACCATGGGCCTGGAGCAACGCGACTCCCTGATCGAAATAATTCCCGACGGTTGACAGACCGTGGGAGTCATCACCCGGTACTATCTTGATCTCATGGTCATGAACCATCTCCAGGATGGGTTCGCACACGTAGGGTTCCGACGCACCCTTGTGCAGGGCCCTGAGATTGAAATCAAGAATCAGGTCATACTCTTTGATCAATTCCAGATTTCTTCTGATCCTAACCACTACTTGTTCCTGACCCATTCGCTCGCGGTAATCCGGGTCGAAGATCCGAATCAAATCGAAGTGGCCGACCACTCTGGGCCTGAGACGCGCAATCATCTCGTACTGCAGGTCAAAATAGCGCTGGTAGAGCAGATCGATCCCGCCTGCCGACGCGGCAGCCCGGTCATAGGAGTCCGGTGAATAATCGAACCCGATGTCGTTGACGTGATGAACCGAACCAACGATGTAATCAGGCTCGAAGCGCTCCACGAGATATGGGACAAACTCCTCATACCCACTATAGGTTTCTATCTCCAGAGCCGCATAAAGCTGAATCCGGGAACGGTACTTGTCCTGCAGTCTTCGGCATTCTTTCATGTAGCTGCCGAACCGCTCGAGCAGAGATTGAGCGCTGAGTCCCGCCTCGGCCTCGTCGGAATAGCGCAGCTGATCATTTATCGGGGGTGCGTGTTCGGTGATGCCAACCCAGCTGAATCCCCTGTCAATGTAGGCTTTGACAATATCTTCCAGGGAGTCTGTTGCGTGATGGCAGAACTGGCCGCTATGCCCGCCGTGGACGGAAACTTTTTCTATGGTTTTCATGACCCAATCAATTTCATTTTTTTGATACCCGTCATTCAGTACCCTGCAGATGTTGGATTTGTACTATACATGGCGACATAAGTTCAAGACGCTTAATTGCCTGAGGATGGTGAGTTGAGCCACAATAAGTGAAGTTTACGAGATGGGTCGGCACACCTTTATTAATACAAGATGCTGACTATTATTAATCCGTTACCGTTTGCTCTTAATGTCTGCTCCATCTGTTTTCATTTCCACAAATCGAGGTGATAGTTATGCGATATGCACAATTTGGAAATAGCGGCCTCATAGTTTCCAAGCAGGCCTTCGGCGCCATGACCTTCGGCGAAGGGGTGCTGGTTGGTGAACTTGTCAACAAAGTAGATCAATATCTCGCCGACAGGATGGTTCATACCTGCATGGATGCCGGGATCAACCTGTTTGACACGGCCGATATGTACACTTCGGGTCAATCCGAAGTCATGCTCGGCAAGGCCTTGAAAGCAAAACGCCAGGATGTGCTGATTGCCACCAAGTGCGGATTCCGCAGCGGTGATTCAATTATTTCGGCGGGGCTTTCCTATCGTTATATCCTGCAATCCATCGAGAACAGCCTGAAACGTCTGGAAACGGATTATATCGATATTTTCTTCCTGCATATTCCCGATCCCTGGACCCCGCTTGAGGAAACAGCCAGAGCTCTGGAAGCCGCGGTGCAGAGAGGGATGATACGCTACCCTGCTTTTTCCAACTACCCGGCCTGGAAAGCGCAGCGCCTCATAGATGTACAGCGTCAGCAGAATTTCACCCCGATGGTTGCCGCCCAGATGTACTATTCCATGCTTGGCCGCGACCTCGACGGCGACTATAAGGACTTCCTGGTCGCCAACGGACTCGGCTTGATGGCCTGGAGCCCGCTGGCTTCGGGATTTCTCAGTGGTAAATACTCCAAGGACAACCCGGTGCCGGAAGACAGCAGGCGGGCCAAATTTGATTTTCCCCCGATCGATATCGAAAAGGGCTACAGAGTTGTGGAAGTCCTGAGAACCATTGCCACCAAACACCAGGCTTCCATTGCCCAGGTGGCACTGGCCTGGGCAATGCAGCAGTCCTTTGTCTCGAGTGTGTTGATCGGGGCAACTAAACTCGAGCAGCTTGACGACAATCTGAGAGCAGCCCAACTCACCCTCGACCAGGATGATCTGGGCTCGATTGAGGAACTGACCGCAATCCAGCCTCCCTATCCAGCCTGGATGCAACCCATGGGAATCGACATGTTGACCTCTGAAGCCCTTAAGCAATCAGGCCGTTGACAGATCGGCCTCACCGGCGCCAGAACGGCACTACTGATGCGATTGCTGCAGATTAAATTACGAGGACTCGGTGATCTCCCCGTCACCAACTGGGTGACGCTCAGCAGAACATTGACCCTGCTGCGTTTTACCGATACCCAGGTTGGCAGACAGTTTCTCGAGGCGGTACAAGCCCTCAACCCGCCATACGATTGTCTCTCTGAACGGCCCTTTGACAATCTTCCCATGGAGGAGGCAGTGGCCGGCGGATATCGTCGAGCCATCATACCGGAGAAACGAACCATCGTGATCGGCATTTTCGACACTCCAGCAGCACTGGTTAAGGATCTGGGCGCCCTCACCCCGCCGCTTTATGAAACCGACCGGGTTGAAGTCGGCAGGCGACTCGATTACTCGCGCTGGACCAATTTTGTTGAAATTTCCAGTTCGAGTCGTTGGAGTGAAGTATCCGAGGACATACGCAAGCTGTTGCACGATTATCCCGAGGGATCTGAAGCGGGGGCGGTTCGGCGGCTCTTGAACGAAGCCGTCCCGTCTGATCGGGTCAAGGGCGCCATGGCTGAAGAATTGGCTGGTTGGCTCGCCACGCTTGAGGATCGACGGTCGGAAATTGACCATTACCCCGACATTCTCGAGAAGGTTCACCGGGCCCGCAAATTTAACCAAGCGCGTGAGCTGCTGAGCGGGAGGCTACCACAGTTTCTGGCGGTCAACGGCGACGCAGTACCCGAGGTTTCCGAGCTGGAGGCGCTCAGCAATGATGCTCGGATCACGCCGGTGCTGCTGATCGACTGTTTCGAGGCTGCCCCGCAAGAACGAACGATGGCAGCGGTTCCTGAAAGAATCGGGGCTATGGCTGAGCACTGCCAGTGTCTCTGTTTCGTCGATAATCTGCACGCCGGGTGGGGGGTGCCGGACGCGCAGGTGGTTGATGTTGCCGGGTTGGATTGAAACAACGGCAGGGCTTGCCGACAAAATGCGCTGGCCCTGCCGTTTTATCGCACCAGGTTAATTCTAAGACAGGGTGACCAGCGGTTTGATTTTCTCCAGTTTCTGCGGTCCGATTCCCTTCACATTGAGAAGCTCTTCCACCGATTTGAAAGGCCCGTTGGCATCCCGGTAAGCGCTGATTTTAGCTGCCGTACTCTTGCCGATTCCAGGCAGTTTAATGAGCTCGGCCAGGTCGGCCTGGTTGATATCGATTTTGTCGACCACCACAACGGCAGCATCGGCCTGTTCAGCCTGCTGCCCCCCAGTATCTTGTTCAGCGGTGAAGCCTTGACTTATTAAAACCGCCAGGGCCAGGGTGCACACAATAGTTAACATCAGGTTTTTCGCATTCATCATCTCACTCCGTGTTGACATGGTTCTGGGCACTGTACCAGTGCATCCTCTTCTCTCAGCGGCCGGCGAGAATTGTTATGAGACAGGGTACAAGGCTGATCTGACATTGAACTTACCTGTAGGGACGAATAGTGATGTGAGCGACACCAATGAGGATGCTGATTTGACGATTGCTAATTTGACTCCAGGGGTACCACTATTTAATGTATAGGTATTGGAAAAGTAACACGTTTGGAGCGTCCTTCGGGATTGGTATCATTTAGATACAACTGCTGTCATGAGTTTCCACGAGCGCTTTTTCAACTTCGAGCTGTTCCACGGTCACAGTACCTCTACCGCATCAGTGCAGCCAGGCGGCCTTAATCTCAAGCAGCGCTGCCAGCAAATCCTCACCCCCGCCGACATAAAGATAAACGGTTCCCGCCCCTGGGACATGCAGATCCACGACGATCGTTTCTATGCGCGGGTCCTGGCCGAAGGATCAATGGGACTGGGTGAGTCATACATGGATGGGTGGTGGGATGCTGCTGCCCTGGATGAGTTCTTTTTCCGCATTTTCCGAACCAAACTGGACGAGCAGTGTTTGACCTGGAGAGACGGCCTTACGGCCCTGAAGGCACGAATCATCAATCAACAGACAATCCCCAGGGCATTTCAGATCGGCCGCCACCACTACGATCTGGGAAATGACCTATACGCTACCATGCTGGACGGTCAAATGATCTACTCCTGCGGCTATTGGCAGGATGCCTCCAGCCTCGATCAGGCCCAGGAAGCCAAGCTCGAACTGATCTGTCAGAAATTACGGCTCAAACCATCCATGCGGCTGCTTGACATCGGCTGCGGCTGGGGTGGTATGGCCGCCTATGCCGCCCGCAATTACGGCGTCGAGGTGGTGGGCATTACCGTTTCGGAAGAGCAGGCCCGCTATGCCCGAGAACAGTGCCGCGGTCTGCCGGTGAGCATCGAACTCCGCGACTACCGTGAGCAGAGAGGTTGCTTCGATCGGGTAGTCTCCATCGGCATGTTTGAACATGTGGGACACAAAAATTACCGCACCTTCATGGAGCAGCAGAGAGATCTTCTGACCGAAGACGGTCTTGCCCTGCTGCACACCATCGGCCGCAATAAAACAGCTCCCACCATTGACAAGTGGATCAACCGTTACATATTTCCCAACTCGATGCTGCCCTCGGCCAAACAGATCGCCTGCGCCGCTGATGAACTTTTTGTAATCGAAGACTGGCATAATTTCGGGACCGACTACGACACCACCCTGCTGCACTGGTTCCGCAACTTCGATGCCAGCTTCGTAAAACTGCCGGCTTCGAGGTACGACCAAAGGTTCTACCGCATGTGGAAATATTATCTGCTCTCCTGCGCAGGCTCGTTCAGGGCCAGGAGAAACCAGGTCTGGCAGATCGTTCTCTCTCCCAAAGGAT
>CBFCWR010000161.1:0-7176 GCA_965601575.1 uncultured Desulfofustis sp.
AGCTGCCGGCCGTAGCGCTCGTGGCGCTCGCGTGCGCCCGGCGAGTCGATGTCGGCATCCGTGGTGCCGCCGGTCTGACCGAGTCCATGGATAGGGCGGGCCCCTTACCGGAATTTGCCCTGCAGCAGTTTATCGATCGGCACGGTATAACCCTTGACGGTAAATTCAGGATTATCGAAGAACTGCGGCCCCTGGTCGGTGCTGCAGCTTCACCGGTGCAGCGTGACACGATGGTTCGCCACTTTGGTGCGGTGCTGGGCATCGATACCGACCGCCTGGCTGCCGAATTGGTACCCGGGAACGAAGCTCCCCCAGGGCCGCCTGTGGAAGTACGTCACGTCCAGAAAATTTCTCAACAATCAGGCCTTGACGGTGCGCTCCGGAGCATCGTCGGTTTTATGGTTAAAAACCCGAATCATTTCCAGCGCTTGCTGGACCATGACATTGATGCCGTGTTGGCCGGAACCGCAGGTGAGATGATCTGCCTGCAGATCAAATCTCTACTCAAAGACCAAGAAGCAACCACACTCGATCCGGAGGAGCTGTTCAGTGAACTGCCTCCGGGGGAAGAGCGCGCCCTGGTCGCTTCGATACTTACAGAAGTGTCGCCCGACGATGAAGGGGATGACAATAATCCTGACACCCTGCTTGATGATGTGCTGCAATGGCTTAATCGCCAGCGCCTGAAGCAGCGTTCTGATGAACTCATGCATAGGATAAGGGAGGCGGAGAAGGTTCAGAATGGCAATTTATTGAAAGAATTGCTGCAGGAGAAAATGCAAGTGGACGGCGACCTGAAAAACAGCTGAGGTTGCGATTCACCAGCGGTATCGTGACAAGGTCCCGAGTTGCCGAGAAATCCGAGTGTTAAAAATGATCGGCGGAGTGCGATGTTTGATTGATTTTATTACCTCAATACTCTAATAATGCAAATATTTAAGACCGGAACAATGTGTCTAATTGCTTGGATTGCCACTACTTCGGTCTCGATCGAGCACAGGGTATAGACGATGGCTGCGGATGAATATAACGATCAAGGCGAGCAGGAGTACGATTCCGAGGAAGAAAGTTATACCCAGGATGACGACGGCACTATCTGGGATCTGACCGGAATTTACCATGCTGAAGAAGAGGGGCCCAAACTGCCGGAATCGGTGCCTGCTGACCGCAGGAAAAGCGACGGCGATCGGCGCAGCGGGGACTATACCGATCGGCGCCGCGGGGACAGGAGAAAACGGCGTATTTCCCGTTCATCGGGCAAGGAGAGCGGTCATTCCGCCGACCCGATGAACATCTATCTCCGCGAGATGGGCAGTCTTAAACTGCTCAGCCACAAAGAAGAACTTGAGCTGGCCAGGATGATCGAGAAGGGCAAGCTGCGGGTTCAGAACGCCGTACTTTCCGCCCAACTTGCCTTGCCGGTCCTGCAGGAACTGATTTCCGACATCCAGAAGGGCCAGCTCCAGGTCCATCAGCTGCTGCTCGGTATCGCCGAGGATCAGCCAAACGAGATGAAAGCCGAGACCGACAAGCTAATTGCCAATTTCGAGACCGCCATCGCCCTCGATAAGAAGCGTGAACAGCTCATTGACGAGCTCGCCGAAGTGCGTGAGAACGGGCCTTACGAAGAACTGCGCGGCCGTATTCTGGCAATTGGCGGGGAGATTGCCTTGCTGTTCTCCGGGAGACTGATCTGTCAGGAATGCATTGACTCGATGACCACCGCTGTCGAGGAGTTGTCTCGCCGTTTCAGGCAAGTGCTTGTCAGTGTCATGAAAGAGGCCAACCTGTCGCTGATCGAGCAGAATGACCCGGCCTTCGTCGGTGCCATAGAAGCGCAGGTGAACCGGCAGTTCATGATCGAGGCCGGTATTGACGGTAAAGCCCTGGATTATATGCACAGAGAGATTGAGGCTGGCCGCGAAATTACCCGGCACGGCAAAGAATCGCTGGTAAGGGCCAACTTGAGACTGGTCATTTCGGTGTCGAAGAAATTTGTCAACCGCGGCCTGCAGTTTTCCGATCTTATCCAGGAAGGCAATATCGGCCTGATGAAAGCGGTGGATAAGTTTGATTATCATCGCGGCTACAAGTTCAGTACCTATGCGACCTGGTGGATCAGGCAGGCAATCACCAGGGGCATTGCCGACCAGGGGAGAACGATACGTCTGCCGGTCCACATGATCGAAACGATCAACCGCCTGCTGAGAGTTTCGAAAGAGTTTCTCATCGAAGAGCATCGGGAACCAACCCCGGAAGAAATGGCCCAGCAGCTCGGCACCGAAGTCGGCAAAGTCAAAAGCGCCCTGAAAATTGCCAAGGACGCAATTTCGCTCGACACTCCCATCGGTGACGATGGCGAGACCTTTCTGGGCGATTTTATCGAAGACCATAATCGGCCGGGGCCCCATGACGTTTCCGTCACTGCCAGTTTGAGCGAATGCCTCAATCAGGTGATGTCCACCCTGACGCCTCGGGAAGCAAAAGTGCTGAAAATGCGCTACGGAATCGATGTCGAGTATGATCATACGCTTGAAGAGGTGGGTAAATGTTTTGCGGTTACCCGTGAGCGAATCCGGCAGATCGAGGCCCAGGCAATCCAGAAACTGAAACACCCCTCCCGTATCGAAGAACTCAGGGTATTCATGACCGATTGATAAAAATGTCATAGCCGTCCGGTACAATCTGTCATCTCAGTAGTATGTTCACCCGCTACCCCATACCCCGAAGCGAAGGGCTAGACTCATATTGCCACCGTGCCCGCCATGGTCGAGACCATCAGAGACTGGATAGGACTGAGCCTGGTGCATGGTGTCGGGCCTGCACTCTTCTATCAGTTGATCAGTCGTTTTGGTTCACCATCCGAGGTCTTGAACAGGGCTGCTCTGGTGATCAGGGAAGTCGACCGTCCTCGGGTCGGCTCTCTGGAGCAACTCATTGATGCTGGCCGATTGCGACAACGGGCAGAGGGTGAACTCAAGGCGCTCCAGAAAGTCGGCGGTCGAGTACTGATTCGTGATGATGCTGAGTACCCCGAGCTGCTGGGCCATATCGGACAGCCGCCTCCGGTCATCTATCTCTACGGAAACAGCGCGCTGCTGGAAATGACCTCGGTGGCGATAGTTGGTTCGCGGGCGGCAACCAGCTATGGGCGCAGGGTCGGTCGAACAATAGCCCGGGATCTTGCCGCGGCAGGAATATGTGTGATCTCGGGACTGGCTCTGGGCATTGATGCCGCAGCGCACAGCGGTGCTCTAGATGCAGATGGAGCCACGGTCGGAGTACTTGGCTGCGGTCTTGATGTGGTGTATCCTCGAGAGAACAGCCGCTTATATGATCGGCTGCGGGCATCCGGACTGCTGATCAGCGAATATCCGCTTGGCACCCGTCCCGAGGGCTTCCGATTTCCGGCCCGCAATCGGATCATTGCCGGTTTAAGCAGGGCTGTGGTGGTAGTCGAGGCTTCGAAAAAATCGGGTTCGCTGATTACCGTTCAGCATGCACTCGAGCAGGGACGGGAAATATTTGCCGTACCCGGCCAGGTCGATTCGCTGAAAAGTGCCGGCACCCACTGGCTCCTACAGCAGGGCGCAACACTGGCAGTTTCAGCGGCAGATGTGAGCAGCCATCTCAATCTCGACCTTGGGCGCACGGCTTCACAGTCGGCTGGCATTGCCCAAAGACCGGAGCTGGAGCCGATACTGGCGGCTGTGCTGTCGATTATCGAGCCATACCCCCAGTCCCGGGATGTGCTGTTGCAGCGCTCAGGCCTCACTGCCGCAATGTTCAACGAAGTGCTACTGACTCTGGAACTCCAAGGCCTGGTGGAAACCTCACCTGGAAACATGGTTTGCACATTAATTGAGGGCAGCTGATGAACTGTTTGCTGCCAATGCTTCAGAGGATTTCTTATGAATGGTGAGATAGTGATTGCCCCGTCGATTCTGTCAGCCGATTTTGGCAGGCTTAAAGAAGAAATTCAGGCAGTCGATCGAGGCGGGGCTGATGTGATTCATGTGGACGTGATGGATGGGCATTTTGTTCCAAATATCACCATTGGCCCACTGGTCGTGAAGGCAGCCCGGCAGGCAACCCAAAAACCACTCGATGTGCACCTGATGATCAGCGATGCTGACAGCTACATCGACCAGTTCATCGAGGCCGGTGCCGACTGGATCACCGTCCATGTCGAGGCCTGTACTCATCTGCAGCGGACTCTCAGCTACATTCGTGAGCAGGGTGCGCTGGCCGGGGCCGTCCTTAATCCAGCTACCCCACTGGAGACTCTGGAGTTTGTGCTTGATGACCTTGATCTGGTCATGCTGATGTCTGTAAATCCAGGATTTGGCGGCCAATCCTTTATCCCCGCCACCCTGGAGAAAATCAGGCGGCTCAAAGCGATGATCGACAGCCGGGGACTCGAGGTGGGTATCGAAGTTGATGGTGGAATCAGTTCCCAGACCATCGCCGCCGCGGCGGCAGCGGGGGCCAACATTTTTGTGGCCGGATCTGCTGTTTATAACAGTGATTCATACCAGGAGACCATCGCCGAACTGCGCCGTCTGGCCGGCGCCAATTAGCGTCTTGCATAACATGTAAAAAAACTACGGTGAGCCAACAAAGCACGGAGCCCTATCAATGAAAACTGATGTGACTGACAGCCACGCGTACCAGAAACTTCAGAACCTGGCCGCAGACCCTTACGATCTCACCTCCCCGGGAGCATTGCAGCTGAATCGAAGAATCGCTGAGATGGTATGTGATTCTGGAGGACTGCGGCTCTTTTATGCGGCACAGAGAATAAATGATCAAGTACTGAACGCCTTGCAGGAGTTTGCCGACGAGCACCAGCTGGTGGCGAGGTTCAAGGCCATGCGCAGAGGGGCGGTGATCAACAGGATTGCAGGCTGGGAAAGCGAGAATCGCCAGGTACTGCATACCTCTTCTCGAGATATCTTTGCAGATCGGGCCAAGGAGCCTGAATCGGCAAGCCAGGCACGGCTAGAGCTGGAAAAACTGGAAACATTTCTAAACGAGATCGAAAGCGATTCCACCTTCACCACCATGGTCAATGTCGGCATTGGTGGATCGGACCTGGGGCCCAGAGCTGTCTATGAGGCACTGCAGGCATACAATATCAAGGGCAGGCAGGTTCATTTCATCGCCAACGTCGACCCTGATGATGCAGCCCGGGTGCTGGCCCAGATTGATCCCGCAAGAACCCTGGTGACGGTGGTCTCGAAGAGCGGCTCGACCCTTGAAACGCGCACCAATGAGGCGCTGGTACGGTCAAGATTCGAACAGGCCGGGATCGAGCCAGCCCGCCGTTTCATCGCCGTGACCGGCAAGGGCAGTCCCATGGATAACCCGGAGGACTATTTGCGCTCCTTCTACATGTACGACTATATAGGCGGCAGATATTCCGTCACTTCGATGGTCGGCGGGGTCAGCCTCGGCTTCGCGCTTGGGGCGGAAGGGCTGAGAGCGTTTCTCAAGGGAGCCGCCGACATGGACGATGCCTGCGAGATTAGCCAGGTAACAGACAACATGGCGCTGCTGCTGGCTTTACTGGGTATATGGAACCACAATTTCCTTGGTTACCCGACCCTGGCGGTTCTGCCTTACAGCCAGGCCCTGCACCGATTCCCCGCTCATCTTCAGCAATGTGATATGGAAAGCAACGGCAAATCAATCACCGTTGACGGACTGCCTGTGTCCACCAAAACAGGCCCGATCATCTGGGGGGAGCCGGGCACTAACGGGCAGCATGCCTTTTATCAACTGCTGCACCAGGGCACCGAAATCGTGCCTGCCGAGTTCATCGGTTTTCTCGAAAGCCAGTACTCCCGGGATATATCGGTTGACGGCACCACCTCGCAGCAAAAACTACTCGCCAACCTCATGGCCCAGGTGGTCGCCCTGGCCACGGGGCGGGATCACGAGAATCCGAATAAGCGCTTCAGCGGCAACCGGCCGAGTTCGATGATCATCGCCCCACGGCTCGACCCCCTCAACATGGGCCGCCTGCTTGCACTTTACGAAGCCAAGATCGTCTTCCAGGGGTTCAGTTGGAATATCAACTCATTTGACCAGGAGGGAGTGGAGTTGGGAAAGGTGCTGGCCGGCCGCTTTCTGGAGCACATGAAGGGCCCTAAAATTTGTGGTACCTCCATCGAGGAGCAATTCCTCGAAGCGCTTGAAAATTAAAGGACCGCCGCATTTCCTCAAAGGTGAATCGCTGTTCATTTTCTGGGCCTGAAGCGGTTGCTTTTTTGTTGACAAAAAATACCTGGGGTTATATCCTCATCTGCTACATAAATATTCGCCGGTTCAGTGTATTGTGCTTTCGTTGTGCAAGATATGCCAGTTGAAAGACAGCAGAAGGCGGGGGAGTTCGGCACCAACCGCTACCACGACCTTTTGTTTATGATACGTGATCTGTATTTAGAGATTTTTGGATAGGGTTGCAGTATTAACAGTAATTTAAAGGAGGAAATCATGGCAAAACATGAGACGCCCTTGTTGGACCAGCTGGAAGGCGGCCCCTGGCCGAGCTTCGTCACCGACCTGAAGCATCAGGCCGAGACCAAGCCGGAAGTCTACGACATCCTGGGTCAGCTTGAATTGTCCTACAAGGACCGGATTACCCATTGGAAACACGGCGGAATCGTCGGTGTTTTCGGTTACGGCGGCGGTATTGTCGGCCGTTATTCAGATGTTCCTGAGCAATTCCCGGGTGTTGAGCATTTCCACACCATTCGCGTTGCCCAGCCGGCATCGAAATACTATTCCACCGAGAATCTGCGCAAGCTCATGGACCTCTGGGAGAAGCACGGTTCGGGCGTGACCAATATGCACGGTTCCACTGGAGACATCATTCTGCTTGGCTGCCGGACCGAGGCTCTGGAGCCATTTTTCTGGGATCTCACCCATGATATGGGCCAGGATCTTGGCGGTTCGGGCTCCAACCTGCGTACCCCCGAGTGTTGCCTCGGTCAATCGCGCTGCGAGTGGGCCTGCTTTGACACCCAGGAGACCTGCTATCACCTGACCTTGCACTATCAGGACGAGATTCACCGTCCGGCCTTCCCGTACAAATTCAAGTTCAAATTCTCCGGTTGTGCCAACGACTGTGTTGCCGCGATTGCCCGCTCCGATATATCCGTCATCGGGACC
>CBFCWR010000162.1:0-7102 GCA_965601575.1 uncultured Desulfofustis sp.
GTGGCCAAGTATTGCGCCAAGAATAATGTCGACGCGCGCCACGTGATCCAGTCCATTAAAGACGGTCACTATATCGGCCGTGAGGCCGGCGGCGACTGGTTTATCTATATCGGCAAGAGCAAGTTCGGAACCTTCGAAGAGAAAAAGAAATCTTTTTTCTTTGACAACGCCAACGAGCTGGCAGAATCCGGGCACACTCCCGATGAAACGGACAGGGTGATAAACCTGGACCGAAAAACGGAGTAGCCGGGATCCTGCCTGTTTAGGGCGATTCTATTACTCTTGTACTTCATTTTCGCGGGGTTCGGTCCACTGCGGGCCGACGTCGGCTCGGCGTACGAATCGATTGCCCTTGCCGCACCTGAAGCCTCGCCCTCGACCGCGGCCTCTTCCCTGGCCGTAGCCGCCAGACTCTTGCGGCGCCCTGCCGGAACGGGCGGCACCGCACATTCCCTGAGCTTTTCCGCTCATGGGCCCGTCTCCACGGGGGCCGGTTTGATCAAATCCAGGCATACATTTCACCTCCTTCCGATGCTGATGTTAACGATTTATGGTCTGCCAAAACCCTTACCTGGCCCACCTCCTCGTCGTCCGTGCCGCTTCTTGCGGCCTGGTCCGCGTACTTCGTAGCTGCCACCCTCTATTTTCAGGACCTTACCGGTGACCATGGCATCGGCGACGATGGTCCGTCCCCGGGCCAGGAGTCTCCCGAAGGTGTGACGGGAGACGCCCATCAGGGCCGCGCCATTTTCCTGATCGAGGTGCTCGAAGTCGCTCAACCTGATTGCTTCGAACTCGTCGACGCTCAGTACCGCCTCCCCGGAAACATTGACTCCCTGGGGAACGAATGATGTAATGGTCGGGTAAGCCGAGACCATTCTGGGTTTTCTGGGACGTACCATGCTTCCTCCATTAATCTCATTTGAGCATAACTTAAACACTAAAAATAAACAGGTCAAGGATAATTATGCTCAAATGTTAAAGAATGGAGGGCGGTGTTTTTCTGGGTGGGTTGACTGGTGAGGATTCAACAGGATGCGGGGAGCCCCAGCGCTTCTGCGATTCTACTTATTGTCCGGGGTGCCGACCCTTCGAAGTGATTGTTGACATACAGAAAGGTCTCTACCTCTCTGGCAGCCAATTCGTCGAGCATTATTTTCAGCTGATCGATGTCTTTATCCCTGGGCGCGACAATTGAGTCCCAGGAATTGTTTGTCTGCTTTTCAATCCCCTGCCGGTCCGGACCAAGAAGCCTGACCATGGCTTTGGCGCACACCTGTTCTTTGCACTGGTCGTAGATTTCGAAGATCGGAGGCATGTAGTAGCCATGGAGGAATACGGGGTGGAGACGTGCAGAAACGAGAAATTCGAAAAAGGGTCTCTTCAAATAGTTGGGGTTTCTGGTCTCGACGAAATAATCGTAGCCCTCGGGCAGCTGTCGGGCAAATTTGCCGAAGCGGTTGATGAACTCGCCCAGGCTGCCGATCTTCTTTTTATTCAGATACTCGAATTGGAATACAAGCGGCCCAAGTTTATTTCCCAGCGGTTCTAAAGTGCTCAGAAAACGCTCCATCAGGGGTACCGACAAGAAGCAGGGATTCGGTCGTAACGGTTCTTTCTTGTTTTTGCTGTAGTGGTGCGTCAGGGTGATGCTGTTGGGCACCTTGGCGCAGAAAACAAAGTCGTCCGGAACCGATGATCCATATTCACTGACTACTGCCGCTTTTGGCAGTACTGCAGTATCCTCGCCGAACAAAGACCAGAACCACTGATCCACCTCTACGGTTCGGTAGTGTCTGCTGTATTCCTGGAGATAGTTGATCTTCTTCTCCTGGGGATAAATCAGACCGCGCCAGGAGTCGTATTTCCAGGAACAGGTGCCGATATGCAGCTTCATGTTATCTCCTCCACCGCCCGCGCCAAAAGCTGATTCCGATAATTCTAGAATTGGTCATCAGGAGCTATGTGAGAGATTAAGTACCAAATAGCGTCATGCAACAGGTACCGGCCCAAGGTTGATTCTGGCGTCCTTTCAATTTTAGATTATTATATGGATAGTGATCTAAATCCAGGAGGTGAGATCAATGCAGATAAAAACTTTCCTTATCACTCTGGGTTTCTTGCTGATCATCACAGAAGTGAGCTGGTCATGCAATCCGACGACCTATGCGGACTGTTCACCAGAGCAATTGCGGGCCATTCAGCAGGAGCAATTCAACGCCAGGAAGCGTCAACCCGTGAGTGCCAATGAATATTGGCGAGACCGTCAGTATGCGGATCGGGTCAGGCTGGAAGAGCGCAACCATGAACTCGAGGTGGAAAGGCTACGTTCCCAGACAGCCGTCGAGGTTGCCAGGCAGGAACGCAGGTCATGGCGTCGCGGCGGCTACTATTTCTATCGTCCGCCGGTGGTAGTTCACCCTAAGCCCGTTCCTCCGATTGCCGTGCAGCCAAGACCGCACCTCAGGGGATCTGTGTACTCCAATTCAAGCGTCAACAGGGTTCCAAACGCGGTGAAATAGCTCTGTGCCGCTTGTTCTGCGGCTGTGCAGCCAATCCAGGCTAACCTCACAGATTGACTATTTTTTCATCTCCGGTTTAGCCTTGAACTTCTGAAGGATCTCCCAGACCGGGATGGCCACCACTCCGCCTATTAAACCGGAAATATAGCTGGGTATTTCAGCCGAGAATACGCTGCTCCATAACACTCCCGCAAGAAAACTGATCAGTACCATCAGCACGATGGTTACGGCTATTCGGGCCCAGATAGACATTGTCTTTCCCTCTTCGATAAAATTGATCAGCGCCTGATCCGGCACTCAGCAATTTCACCCTTGAAATTAACTGCCCGCCAAATCCTTTAAGCGTGACAGTGATGATCCTCTATCCTAAATCTTGTCACAGTCATCCTCTGTTCTCATAATACACTTCCCGGAAAGAAGATCAATCGGCAGCCCATGGCATTTCCCTCTCTCGCTTATCTTGAGCGCTTCAGGAACGAGGGGACCCTTACTTAAAGTAAACATTCGGACTATTCCGAGGCTGAACCGCTCTATCAGCCGGCACGCGCTGCCAGCACTTTTTCTCTTTTAAATATCCCGCTCCGGCAGAGGTGAAAACTGGGGCTGTCTGGCAGGTGATATGCGTCCGCTGCCGGCGAATAAGGCAGGAAAATACCTGATCCCGGGCTTTGCCCTTTATGGCCGGGATTTACTGGTTCGCGATCGCTCCCTGTTGCTCTGTGATCTGATCGGTTCAGAAATTCCTGTAGAAACTATTTCACCACGCTTTTGCCCGATCACCGTGACTGGATGCCGGTCAATGTCTATTATTTCAGCGAAGTTCGTGACCAGTATGGTAAACCGGGCTACCAGAATACCGGGCGCACACCGGTATGGAGGCCATAATTGAGAGAGACGATAGAAATCGTGTCCTCAGAATTTCGATTCCGACCACCACCCATAACCAGGAGAGAAGCCCATGCCCATCACCGATACACCCATTAAAACCGCTGTCTTGATAGCTTTGATGCTGCTGATTACCGCCTGCGGGCCACAGTCAACTAAACGGGCAGGGCAGGGTGCTGCCGTCGGTGGGCTCAGTGGAGCGGCGGCCGGCATGGTCAGTGCGTTGATATGGGGCGGCAACGTCGGTGAAGCGGCTGCCCGCGGCGCTGCCTGGGGGGCGACTTCGGGCGCGGTATCCGGAGCAATTGTCGGCAGTCAGGAGGACAAGGCGGTTGCCCAGCAGCAACGCGCCAAGGCTGAGAAAGAACTCAAGAAAAAGCTGGGCGAAGACGGTTATGCAGGTCTCGCGGCGCTTACCCAATGTAAGCATAAGGTAGCACTTGGCTATGCCGAGACAGCCCAGGAAAGCAGAACGGAGAACTACCGGCAGGCCGGTCTCTGGCTCGAAGCACTTACCTATTACGATCAGGGGGAGATGGGCAAAGCCGAGTCCATGTACGACGACTTGATCGCTGCCCACGATGACATTACCACCAGAGAAGAAGTGGATCGCTACGCCCGGGAAGCGATTGAAGGGCTGACCAATATTAGAAAAAATGAGAGACTGCCGGTTTCCTGCGGCACATGAGCACCGTCCCATTTAATCAGGAAAGACCGTTTCGCAGTGAAACCGGCACTGTCGGTTTGCTGATTGTCTTCAGCGGTATGGTTAGTCTCAAGGGCTTGCCAAAAACTTTCTTCGGGTAGATGATCTTGAAGCTGTTGACCGTTTCGAGGGGATGATTGTCCCTGCTGAAGCGGTAGGACCATACCACATGTTCCCCCGGGCGAATGCCATTTTCCGAATCCTTGTTGGTGACATCGACCGCCTGGGCGAACTCATACCTGTTCTGCATCTCATCGCTGAAGCTGACCAGATATTGTCGGTACGAACGTGATATTCTGCTGCCGTTTTCAAGGGTTCTGGACTGACGATGGACGACGTAGCCGTCGGGTCTCAGAATCTTTTTATCCGACCTGTTGGTTATTTTTACCTCCACCACGAAATCCCCGACCGCGAGCCGGGGCAGGCGCAGCGGAAGATCTCTTGAGGCGGCGATGATATTGAGCTGATTGAGACCCACGTAGCGGGCCGAAGCGTACGCCTGGTCCGGGTCTTCGGGTTCGAGGATGAAGTAGCCGTTCTGAACGGCCAGTTCGTATGGACCGACACGAAAGGGTTTGGCATGGGTGGCAAAAATCTGACTCTGCCTGTCCCTGTAGTTTCGAGTGAAGTCCTCCATCTGGTCAAGCAGGTCAGTGCGTTCCTCCAGCCATATTTCATAACGTTTGACCACCGCGTCGAACTGCCGGATCTTTCCTTCGAGTTCTGCTCTGCCGGCTAATTTCCCATAAGCAGGCGAGGTAAAGATCTTGTTCTTGAAGGAGCGATACTCATCGAGACTGTTTATTCTACTGAATTTCTGTTCGTACCCGCTCCAGTTGTCGATGAAAATCTCCATCTGCCTGACCTGATTCTGCAGCGCCTCAAACTGGTAGTCACGGGATGGCGGCGGTTCGGGTTTGGGGGCGCACCCTGAAATTGAAACAAGGGCGATCAAAATCGCACAAAGACGAGTCATGGGAAATCCGCTAGTTGAGCAGCATCGGTGTCGCTGAGAAGAGTACTCTGCCAATCGCAGTCATCTCCTCTGGGCAATCTAATCGGAAACGATCCTTTTGCCCATGCTTCGTTCCGCTGAAAATTACATCTTCGGACGCAGCGATTTGGCTGTGGTGATATTTCCCGCACGCCTTAATCTTGGACAAAATTTTTCGGGTGCGAGCAGAGACTTGCCAGTTATTCAAATCTCATGTCAAGAAAGGGGGAATACCAAAGGGCCGGTCCAAGAAGATTGAACCGGCCCTTTCCGGGATGAGATATGTACCTGAACAGTACTGTCTTTACCAGCCCAGGGTCAGATAATCATGCATTGAGTCCGCGGCTTCGCGCCCGGCGCCCATGGCCAGGATGACCGTGGCCGCTCCGGTGACGATGTCGCCTCCGGCCCAGACGCCTTTCTTGGTTGTCTTACCGGATTTTTCTTCGGTATGGACATAGCCCCATTTGTTGAGCTCCATATCGGGTGTCTCACTGGTCAGAAGCGGATTGGCGCCTGATCCCACCGCCACGATGCAGAGGTCGCAGTCCATTTCAAATTCGGACCCTTCGATCGGTACCGGCCGCCGGCGCCCTGAATCGTCAGGTTCGCCAAGCTCCATTTTGAGACACTCCATACCAGTCAGGCGGCCTTTCTCGTTGCCTATATATTTGGTCGGATTGGTGAGCAGATACATCTCGATGCCTTCTTCCTCGGCATGATGGATTTCTGCAACCCGGGCAGGCATCTCCTCGCGCGACCGCCGGTAGACGATCTTGACGCTCTCAGCCCCAAGGCGCATCGCGGTCCTGGCGGCGTCCATGGCCACGTTACCGGCGCCCAGTACCACGACATTTTTGCCTATCGGTATCGGCGTGTCGACGTCGGGGAATTTGTAGGCCTTCATCAGATTGGCCCTGGTCAGATACTCGTTGGCCGAAAGAATGCCCACCAGGTTTTCGCCGGGGATATTCATAAAGCGCGGCAAACCTGCGCCTACCCCTATATAGACCGCATCATACCCCTCTTCAAAGAGCTCGTCTATGGAAACGGTGCGGCCGACTACGGCATTGCATTCAAGATTGACGCCGAGACGTTCGAGAAAGTTGACTTCCTGGGCGACGATCTCCTTGGGCAGCCGGAATTCAGGGATGCCGTAAACGAGCACGCCGCCTGGTTTGTGAAAGGCCTCGTAGATGGTGACGTCATGGCCTTTGACGATGAGATCGCCGGCCACCGTCAGGCCCGAGGGACCGGAACCGACAACGGCGACTTTTTTACCGGTTGGTGCTTGCGTGGGCGGCAGTTCACCGGTACCGTTGGCCCGTTCCCAGTCAGCGGCATAGCGTTCCAGATTGCCGATGGCCACAGGCTCGCCTTTTTTACCCAGAATACATAACCCCTCACACTGGATTTCCTGGGGACAGACTCGACCGCAGACGGCGGGCAATGCATTTTTGCTCCACAGGTTGCGGATCGACCCGGTGATGTCGCCCTGGGCGATCAAGTCAATGAAGCCTGGAATGTCGACTCCGACCGGGCAGCCCGCAACACATGCCGGCTTTTTGCATTGCAGACATCTGGCCGCTTCTTCCTGGGCCATCTTGTTGGTATACCCAGTCGGTACTTCAAGAAAGTTACGGGCCCGGACCTGCGGGTCCTGCTCGGGCATCGCGACTCTTGGGTTCTTCACAGGTTTTGCAGCTTTTTCCGCCATGTTCTTCCTCCGTCTGACAGCGGGTTAATCAATAAGCTTAAAATCGCAGTGCACTATTGGGCGTCACGAATGGTGCAATACTCTTCGTGACATTTTTTCTCATCTTCAAGGTAGGCGTTGAGCCTGAGGTTCAGTTCGTCGAAATCGACCTGGTGCCCGTCGAATTCGGGGCCGTCCACACAGGCGAACTTGGTCTCGCCGCCAACTGAAACCCGGCAGCCGCCGCACATACCGGTGCCGTCAACCATGATCGGGTTGAGACTGACCAGCGTCGGCAC
>CBFCWR010000163.1:0-7063 GCA_965601575.1 uncultured Desulfofustis sp.
AGGGCGCCGAGAAGGGCAAAGCTGATACCTGCTTTCGCCAGGGGCGCCGATTCCTGCAACATGTAACCAAACAGAAAATTGGGTTGAACCATAATGAGCACCCCCATGAGGCTTAAGCCAATACACACCATAGTCGAGTTGTGGATTTTCTCCTTCAGCAATGCAAAAGCCAGAATCGAGGTGAAAACGGGGTAGAGGTATTGAATGAGTGTCGCTTCCGCCAGTGGGAGAATTGTCACCGCATAAAAGACACAGACAAGGGCGATGGTGCCCACAACCCCTCGAGCGAAGAGCAGGGGCCTGTTGTGTCCCCAGGGACTGATACCTTTCCTTCTGATATCGATGTAGCTGAGGGTTAAAGAGACGAGGGCGCGTGCCGCCAGAATTTCGAGTACCGGTATGCCTCTGAGGTGGGCGGCTTTGACGCAGCCGCTCATCGAAGCAAAACAGAATGCGGAGATAAACATGTACCCTACGCTCGCCGGTATTTTGATCATTATCGCGGGGAGATTTGGGTTTTGATCACGATGCCTCAGGGATGTCAGGCAGAAGTCTTGAGATTTCGTTGATACCGAATCTTTCCGACCATGTTTTACCTGCCCACCTTCCAGATGGCGAATTTACGTACTGAAGTCCAGGTCAGAAAAAATACTATCCTTGGCGCTATATTGCTTTGGTATTTTACCTCCAGGTTCTATTTGTTTGACGAACCAGGCCATGGTTTCGGAGGTGTGAGAAGGGGACTTTCAGAAACAATTATCGAGTCAAGGAAGAAAGGCGAGTGGGGGGAGTAAAGCGGCAGTCACTGTTCAGTAGAGCTATTTCAGCAGCTGTACATCTTTAATCGTACCCTCCGGCAGCGCATCGGTAACCGGCTGGACTTTGATATACTTGATGTTGCTGTAGGGAAACATGTAAACCGCTCCCTCGCCTTCGAGTACCAGCATTTGCTGGCCTAAAATACGCTCGAACGTGCTTTGCACCAGATGGTCGGCAATCTCCTGCTCCGGAAATCTGAAACTGATATCGGTTCCATCGGTGAAGTATATGGTGATCCATCTCGTCTCGCTCATTTCCCACCTCTCTGGATTATTTTTTGCTTGGGAAAAAGTTACCACGGCAGGCTTTGCGAATCAACAATTTGACAGGTCCGGGGCGGTTTGTATATCCGCTTTAGATTTGGTGGTCATTATTGAATCGGCCATTGGCAAATCGAGGTGCGGGTGCTGCTTTACATCCGGAATTTTAATACACATCACTATTGGTAACTCGCTTAACGACCAGGCCGAATGGTGAACATGAAACTGTTTCTTATCTCCATAAGTATTCCAATCGGTGTGATGCTTTCACCTGAAACACTGATCCTGCTCGGCAACAGTGCCGGATACAACGGGCTGATTTTTTTCCTGTCCCTGGCTGCCTCTGCATTGGTGTGCTGTCTCTGTGCGTTTTCCATCTTTTCCCCCGGAGGGCATCCGGAACAGACAAACGAACTATCCGTTCTGATCCGGGGCCTTGGCAGGTTTACCGGGGCTACTCTGGTCCTCACGGCCCGTCTGTCGATGACCCTGTTGGCTGCGACCAGCGTCCTTGTTATCGCTGGTTTTGCTTTCAACGAGATCTTCCTCTACTGGTTTCCCAATTTCGGGTTCGCCTTCCTTCTGCTTGGTCTTATTCTCGTCTGCAACGTGCTGCGAGCATCATGGGCCGCCATCTTGCAACTGCTGCTTGTGGCCAGTGCGCTAGTGAGTTTCTCGATCCTGCTGATCAGCGCAGTTTTATCTGCTTCTTCCAGCGACCTCGCGATCCAGGGGAGTGAACCTGCCAGCATGGCGGCCGCTACAGGTGCGGTGCTGCTCTTTCTCGGATTTGACCTGATTGTCAACTCTGAGCATAAAAACAAGCTTATTCAGGCAGTTACGGCCATCTCTGTGATATCGGTGCTGTTTGTGCTGTGGGGTGCGGTGTCGATGTTGTACGTGCCGGCAGCGTCGCTCACCGAGTCGACGCTGCCCCACCTGAAAGCAGCCAGAGCTGTCATGGGGCAAAACGGTCGGCTGCTCATGGGAATTGTGGTGATTTGTGGAGCCGCCGCAGCGGTGAACGGACTGTTCCTCTACATGGGGCAGACCGTGCGCAATCTAGCTGGCCAGGAACTATTGCCATCATTCAGAGGAGACACCCTGCACCGCCTGGCCAGCATCCTGATGGCGGTGACGATCGGCGTATTCATGATGACCGGCCTCGCCGGCGACGAAATGCTTGCTGTCTACTATCGCGGCGCCCTGCTGTTGTGGCTGGTGCTGCTTGCCGCACGCTGCGTGGCGATGGCTCGCCAGCCCTCAGTAAGCAGAATATTTTCGATTATTGCCATAACCGCCGGTTGTACAATGGCGATTGCAAGTATTATATTGTGCTACACCGCCGAGTACAGCAGGGAACTGATCGCTTTTTGCCTGCTGGCATATACGGGCGGCTTACTATTGGTGATGGCATGGCCTGCGTTGGTCACACTATTTCCAAACCTCAAAAGATAAACTAATAAGGAGAACGCCCCATGAGACAGCTTGTGTTATTGCTGACCCTGTTGTTCACTCTAGGAGTGGCATCTGCTGCCTGGTCAGAAGATTTGATCATGGACAAGGATGCGCTCAACTCTATGCTTGCGGAGCCTGATCTGGTGGTCCTTGATGTACGTACCGGTAAGGATTGGAGTTCAAGCGAGTTTAAAATAAAAAATGCGGTGCGGGCACCGGTCGGAGAGTATAAAGACTGGTCGGCATCTCTGCCCAAGGATAAAACACTGGTGACTTACTGCGCCTGACCGAACGAAGCGACAAGTGCCAGTATGGCACGAAAACTTCGTGGCGACGGTTTTGATCAGGCATATGCGCTCAAAGGTGGATGGCGCGAATGGCAGCGCAGCCAGTTTCCGGTGGAGGAAAAATAACCACAATTAGTTATACATGGATTAATCCGGATGTGAGTAGGCGTGATTAATTCGCTTGAATAATCAATTATTTACATCGGCTATCTTCTGACAGCAGAGTCAGGAGAAACCATGCGTTCAGCCGGTTCCCGCTCAATAAGAGCGCTTGCAGGTTCGAACAAAGAAGATTCTTCCTCAATACCGAGGCCGCTCCACCGAGGGGGCGGCCTTTTCAGTTTGTTTTCACGGTTCAGCCAATTCTTTCACTGATTCAGCCTTTCTTGCAAGCCCTCAGTGGTTGCTGAGGACACTATCCTGCCGATGTCTATCCCCTGCATCGAGGGGAGGCGCTCATCAATTATACCGCCCTGGTACCCTTGGAAAACTCAGCTCAGAAGAAATAACGATGGGGTGCTGTCTCCGGTTATGTAGTGAGGTTCGGCACTATTTATTGGTATAATAGAGAATAGGGACCCAAAGCGGTCTTATCAGTATTCAAATGTGTCTGTAACAAGATGATTCGACTTTTCTTGGGGAGACAGCAGGGGGCAGGAGGGATCAGGTGATGACTTTCCCTGAAATCGGCAAAAGCAGAGATGATTTTGAGTTCATTTTCAAGCATATCCCCATGGGGATAGTCTACCTGGATAAAGATCTCAAAATCCTCAACATGAACAGCTATTACAAGGAAAAAATGGGTGTTACTGCTGAAAAGGCCAAGGACAAACATTGCTACGAACTTCGGGCGGAGTTGCAAGAGCATCCCCACCAGGCTCTCGAACCTTGTCTAGACTGCAAGGCACCCGAATCAATAAAAACCGGGGAGATTTCCACATTCATAAAAGAAATCATCCCTGGTTTCATCACGGAGAATACCATTATCCCGGTAAAAGATGTCCATGGCGAGGTAATCGGGGTCATAGAGATGCTCCGGGATATCACCAGGAGCATGCTTATCAGCAGAGAGTTGGTGGAGAGTGAAGAGAAATATAAAAGTGTGGTCAATAATCTTGGAATTGGGGTCTCCCTGATCAGTCCTCACATGGAGATACTGGCACTCAACAAGCAGATGAGTCAGTGGTTCCCGCATATCGAGGTAGAGAAGAAGCCGCTCTGCTATCGCGAATTCAACAATCCACCCAGGGCTGACATCTGTTCCTATTGCCCGACTTATAAAACGTTGCAGGATGGAGAGGTGCACGAATCAGTGACAGAAACTCCTCTGGGGGATGAGATTAGAAATTACCGCATCATATCCTCGCCGATTAAAGACTGGCAAGGCAACGTGACCGCCGCCATCGAGATGGTTGAAGATATCACCGACAAGAGAAGAAAAGAGGAGGAGTTGCAGACCTATCGAGAAAAACTCGAGGTAATGGTCAAGGAACGGACGGAAAAACTGACGGCTTCCAACAAGGCGCTCAAGCAGGAAATCGTCAACCGCCTGGAGGCGGAGGAAGCGCTGGAATTAAGTTCGGAGGAAATTAAGCACTTCGCCTATTCGGTATCCCATGACCTGAAAAATCCTTCCATTGCCATACATGGCCTGACCAGGCTGCTCACCAAGAATTGTGATGAACTCCTTGACGAGAGGGGAAAACATTACTGCCAGCAGATTTTAAGATCATCGGAGCAGATCGCCTCTCTGGTGGAGATGATCAATATCTACATGAGCACCAAAGAGACGGTTTTGAGGGTAGATACCATCAATCTGGCGGACCTGGTGGTCATGATCAGAGAAGAATTTGCCGTACCTCTTAATATCCGGCAGATCGAATTGAGCGAGAGCCGACCGCTGCCAGAAATCAGGGCAGATCGTATTGCGCTGCTGAGGGTCTTGCGGAATCTGGTCGATAATGCGCTGAAATACGGAGGAGACAGCTTAACAAGGATAGTCGTTGGCTACAGAGAAACAGAAGAGCACCATATCGTCTTTGTGAGTGATGATGGTGTTGGATTGACCGAAGAAGAATCGCACGATGCGTTTGGTCTTTTTATCCGACAGAAAACTGCAGAGGGTATTGCCGGCACCGGGCTGGGACTGACCATCGTGAAAGAGATCGCCGATCAGCACGGAGGCAAGGTCTGGCCCGAAGTCAGCGCAGACCAGGGAATCACCTTCAACGTATCAATTGCGAAGCACTTATAATTGTCCGACTCATCCGAGCCGTGCGATCATGGACGCAAGGGGGTCACCTCAGGTGTTGTGTATCCATGCCACGCAAATTCGCTACCATTTTCCAGTGAAATCCAACTCTGTTCTTTTCCATGAGCGTCCAACTATTTATCACTGACGCCAAATTCGTATTTTGCATCGATTTCCGGCAGCGGTTTACCTTTTAACGATCTCTCGAAAGAAGCCAGACGCTTGTAGACAGACAGCAGCTCAACGATGGTCGTCCACGAGTTGACCAGGTATTGAAACGAGTTGCTGACCTGGCTGAAGGCGGTCAGGATCTGCTGCAGGATACCGAAGGTAATGCTGCCGGCGGCGATGGTCGGCACCAGAATAATGTAGACGAAGATATTGTCGGCCTGAAGATACAAACTTCGGGCGACATTGAAATACATGTAGTGGAAGTAGAGCCTGAAATAGTTTCTTCTCACGTCGCCGAAAAGTTCGATCAAAGTTTGCGGTTGCGCCCTCTCTTCATCATCCTCACCATAGACCAACTCTTTTCGAAAGGCGGCTTCGACCCGCTGATTCTTAAACTCCAACCCAGGCAGTTTGATGCCGACCCCGGCCAATAGCCCGGTCCCCAGAAGCGACCAGACGATAGCAGCGGTAAACAAAGGATACGGAATCGCTCCGACAACTGGCAACTCTTCTACATATTGAGACAATGCCAGCAGGACGGGGAGGAAGGCAAACAACGTCATGACCGCATCAACCATGGCAACGCCCAGCCCCTCCATGATCGAGGCAAAGCGCATGGTGTCCTCCTGAATACGTTGCGCCGCTCCTTCGATATGACGAAGGTCTCGCCATTGTCTGGTGTAATAATCATTCATCGCGGTCCGCCAGCGGAATATGAAATGGCTGACAAAAAAGCGGGTACCGACGAAGACGATGATTGCCAGAAAGGCAATTTGGGAAAAAATGATAATCAGATCGTATAGGGTGGTTACCGTCACGGTAGACTCAGCTGACAGGGCATTTTGCACGGCATCGAAAAACGGCCTGCGCCAATTGTTGATGGCCACCGAAACCTGAACTGAAAAATAGGTGGAGAAGAGAATGAGTGCGGAGCCCAGAATAGACCAGAAGTGCCAGGGGTGAGGCGACATCTTCATCCAGATAAGGGCAAAAATCAACACCGACAGCGCATAGTAAAGGTAGAGCAGAATGAACGAGTCGGTTAAGAAGTGGCCCAGACCTATGACCGGCTCAGTGTTGTCGAGATTCAACCCGATCAATCCACCTATCTCCTGATTGAATCCATACCAGACTGATATTGAAATAATAGACCAGAGTATCAGGGATGGGAAAAAGATTTTAGGGTGAGGAAAAAATGATTTGAACATGGCGCTCTACCAATATTTTAGCAGGTTGAAGAGTTACAAGACGAATCTGATTGTGAGCTGCGTGCATTCTTTGAGTAGCTCATCCGCTTAACCAGGAGCATATAAAGAGCCTGGATACTTGACGGCAAGCTCGCACTTTACAGTAGCGATATAATATTTCTGCAATTTTTTTCTACCTGCCCAAGCGGCGAAATAGATTTACAAGTGCAATCGGGCTGGATGCGAGTCAGAAACCGGCGGACACCGGATCCATCATCGCAGCAAAATATTCCTGAGTTTGGACAGGGTTGGACGTGGCATCTCCGCCTGCGTAAGAAGATAGTCTTCAACCGTCCCATACCTGTCTTTCAAGTAGTCGAGCAGCGCAGCCAACGGCTCAACAGGCGCCTGTAGATAGGGAGCGGCCATCTCACGATCGATTCCCAGGGAAGCCAGTTTGTCGAATAAGGGTTGAACCCGGTCGGCATTGTAGAGAGTTGAGAGCTCGTGATCAACCAGAATAGTATCTTCATCCACCCCAAGCAGCAGCAACAGCAAGGCTGCGCAGATACCTGTTCGATCCTTTCCCCCCGTGCAGTGAAAGACCAGCGGCCGATTGATATCAGCGGA
>CBFCWR010000164.1:0-7043 GCA_965601575.1 uncultured Desulfofustis sp.
AATTGCCTTGGTCTTTTCGATATGCTGCGGGGTGGCTTCGAATTTGACGCCGTCGACCTTGGCCTCGGTGATGAAACGGGCCGCGTTCCTCATGGTCTCTTCAATGGAGTACTGAAAGGAACCAAATGGCATATCGGCGATGACCATGGTCCGGTCACAGGCTCTCGCCACCGCGGCGCAGTGCAGCACCATCATATCCATGGTGGCGGTCAGGGTAGTCGGGTGACCGTGCACCACCATGGCGCAGCTGTCACCGACCAGAATCATGTCGATCCCCGAGTCGTTAACTTTTTTTGCGGTGGGATAGTCATAGGCGGTGAGCATGGTGATGGTTTCCTTGTTGTCCCTCATTGCCTGAATGGTTTTAACTGTATGCTTCATCGGTGTATCTCCTTAATATGAGTTTGGGGTTGTCATCCTCTATCTGGAATCAGTTTACTTTTTGTACAATTCGAGCAAGCGCGTCATCTTCTCCGACGTTGCCCGGAAAAATTATATAGGTCATGCCCGGGTAGCGGGTTTCTTCGCCGCACCGCAAGGCCGGCACTCCCGGCAGGGCCTGGCCAATAACCATTGCCCTCAATATCCCCAGGGCCTTGGTGGCAATATCGCTTGAGGTAACGCCTCCTTTGGCAACCAGGTAGCGGGGCTGGTGAGTAATGCTGCTGACTATTTCGACAAGACTGTCGGAGACGATACGGCCAATCTCGAGGCTTGAGGCGGCATCTTTGCCGGTCACCAGTGATCTGCTGGTAAAGATCGCTGCGTCGGTACCGGAACTTATGGTTTCATTGGTGAGCGTGACGACTCTTTCTATCTCCATGTTTCTTCTGTCGTCATTGAGCAGTTCATCGACCTTCACCTCGATGGGTACGATATCGGTGAGTTCGAACAGTGCACTGGTCTGGGAAGTGGTTTTGGGCACGTAGGAACCAATGACGAACAATCCCCCATTGCGGCTGGGATTCACCAGATCTTCGCCGGACAGCAGACCGTCCCCGGCGTCAAGTCCGATGCGTGAGCGGACAAAAGATGCAGAGGTACGGTAGAGAAATTCATACCCTTCATTCTCGACTTGTATGAGTGCGGCGACAACCACTTCCATATCCCGATAGCTGGCGCTGTTTACAAAACAGGCAGCTCCTTTGGGGACATTTCGGAATAGTTCGGCGACACGATCAGGACCGCCGATTCGGATGTCATCGAGGCTTACCGATATGACCTCTTCAGCCCGAATGGAGCCCTGGGTTTTTTCCTCAACATAGTCTTTCAGATTCGAATGATTGAACCCGAAGGCCGCATCTCTGGCGAAAGGGGTCAAGGCGGCGGGGACCAGAGAATCTTTTTCCTTAACGTAATGTATATCGTTGAGCGTGTATCGACCGCCTTCGAGGAAAAAGGGGATAAGCAGGTAGGGCAATTGCTCTTTATGCAGGGCCTTTGCGGCGGCATCCACTTCAGACGGAAAATGACCTCGCAGGGTAGAGTCGCTGCGACTGATAACCACCACCCGCACCCCTGAGTTCTCTGATGCCTGCAGCAGGTTTCCACCGATTTCACCAGCCAGATTACAGGCCGCCTCTCGGGTCATGCTTCTACTGTTGGTCAGAATGAAGAATACCGGTGAGTCTCCGGATAATTCGTCTTCCAGGGCGGCCACCGACCAGGTGGTCAGGACGGGGATGTCCCTCACCGTCTGGGTTCCAGTAGGGTCATCGTCGAGTACCACAATTTTATAGGACGATTGACCCAGTTCCTGTTGAATAGTGGGCAGCAGATCGATCTGCCATTCCGGCGGCAGAGAATCGAGGTAGCTGATATCGAGGATCTGTTCGCTCATTGTTCTGTTTATTTGAAGGAGAAGATGTTCTGCTCGATAAACTTCCAGGTCTCAATATAGTCGCCGGCGGCCATCAGCGACTCCAGCTCGGCCAGGTCGATCCTATAGAATAACTGCCAGATCTTCATGGTCAGCCGGCTGTTGGCCTCAAATGTTCCTTTGATGTCCCAGCGCGTCGGCGAAGTATCGGAGGTGAAGTAGTCGTCATAGTCGTATTTCTTCAGGTAGTAGAGGAATTCGACATAATCGAGAAAGTGCTTGGTTCCGCAGAAATAGTCCCAGTCCCATTTACCATCGTTGTCGTTGATGTGAATGTAATAGCTGAAAGGACTGGCTTCGAGCAGGGACACCGCTTCTGCCGGATTTTCGTTGCCGTACATGGAATGACCAAAATCCAGGGTCACTCCCATCTCATTGATTTTTATGTCGTTGAGCAGACACAGTGCCTTGGCCGCGGTATCGACAAAGCAGCGGCCTCTGGTTTCGCTCGGCTTGTATTCCACATACAGAGGGATTTCCCTTCTATAGTCTCCCGCTTCAGAAAAGGTTTCGATCAGGTGTTTCCAGGCCAGCGCGTAGTCGTTTTGAAAGGCAAATTCATAGCCGTCGCCAAGGGGGCAGCAGGTCACTTTATCGGCACCGATATCGGCGGCGAAATCCTTGGCATTTTTAATGAACTGTACGGCCTTTTCCCTGACTTCCTGCTCCAGGGCGGTCACTCCGCCGTTGCGGAACTCGGGCTCGGCCTTGACGTTGACATTCACGGCTGAGACGCTGAGATTGTATTTCTCAAGTGCTGCCTTTGTTTCAGCCGCGTCATTCACCTCGTAGGGGTGAACAATTTCAACCCCGCTGTAACCTTCGATCGTCGACAGCAGGGCGAATTTCTGATCGAGATCGAGCGGTTTATTGTATTCATGAAAGCGGTCTTTGGTTTGCGATAGAAAACTTGTGATGATAGCCAGTTTCAGCATGTTGTCTCTCCGAATTACTTTGGTTGGTGACAGTTTTAAGTGTTGTTGAAAAGCCTCTTTTTGATTTTTTCAAGAAGCCTTTTATACCAGCCGAATTGGCTGATTACGGTCCAGACGATTATGATAAAAAGTATCAATGCTGCTGGTCGCTGGAAGACAGGCATGAAGCTGCCCTGGGAGACCATCAATGCTCTGCGCAGATTCTCATCGGCCATTGGTCCCAGGATAACGCCGATTACCAACGGTGCGATCGGATACCCCATATTGGTAAGGAAATAGCAGATAATGCCCACCGGCAGCATCAGATAAAGGTTGAAGATGTTTAAGCCGAGGGAGTATGAGCCAATGATGCAGAGTACGCCGATGATGGGCATGAACAGCGGGGTGGGAATGTTCAACACCTTGACCACCTGCTTGGCCAGAATCATACCGGTGATCCACATGGCCATGGAAGCAAGCAGCAAAATAGCGGCGACTTCGAGGATGAAGTTGGGGTGCTCGAAGGTGATCATCGGTCCCGGGGTCACGCCGTGCAGCATCAGTGCACCCAGCAGCATGGCGGCGGGGGGACTGCCGGGGATGCCAAGGTTCAGAAGTGGGATCATGGCCCCGCCCACGCAGGCATTGTTGGCGGTTTCACTGGCAATGACGCCTTTTAGTTCACCGGTTCCAAATGTTTCGGGATGCTTAGAGGTATTCTTGGCGGTACCGTAAGATACCCAGCCGGCGATATCTTCGCCTATACCCGGTACGGCGCCAATGCCGACACCAATCAGGGCGGAGCGGACAATTGCCGGAATATTTCTCAGCACGGTGCCGATTTCGGGGATAATGCGCTGCAGTTTTTCCGCCTTGGGCATCTGCGAGCGGGCTCGAAGGACATCGATTATCTGAGGGATGCCGAAGGCGCCGATCAGCACCGGTACGACCTCGATGCCGCTTTCCAGTTCGGTGATGCCGAAAGTAAAGCGAGGAAAGAACTGGAGCTGATCGCGACCGATACAGGCCAGAAAAAGACCGAGAAATCCTGCAATCCAGCCCTTAATGACGAGATCCGGCGCAGTGAGTGTGCCGCTTATCAGGATACCGAAAAATGCCAGAAGGAAGAATTCAAAAGAGGTGAACTCGAGGGCAAATTTAGAGATCAGCGGAGAAATGGAGACGACAAAAAGCATACTGATTGCAGTACCGATCGCTGACGCGGTGGTGGTCAAGCCAATGGCTCTGCCGCCTTGGCCTTTCTTGGCCAGCGGATAGCCGTCCATGGCCGTTGCCGCGGCGGCCGCGGTGCCTGGGATATTGATGAGAATTGACGCATAGGATCCCCCATAGGTGCCGCCAACGTAGATGGCCAGCAGACAGATCATGGCCATCGGCGTATCCATCGAATAGGTGAGGGCGGTCAGCAGTGCAACACCAAGGGTCGAGGTAAGACCGGGCATGGCACCGAACAGAATGCCCAGTAACACCGAGCCGAAAAGGATGGCCAGCGACATCGGATCGGCGACCATCGACCCGGCTATTTCGAAAAAGGTCTGGAGTCGTTCTAAATATTGCATTGCTTAAGCTCCTCTATGACCATATTTCCGCGTACCAGATGGCATCGAGCAGGCTGACGATGAGTCCTTCATGCGGCATTGGCACGAGAAGAAAATATTTAAAGATGATGCCGATAGTCAGTGGAGCAAGGAAACCGATCAACAGACTGAGTTTAAACTTGGACATCAGTTGAGCATTGCTTTGGCAAATTTTGAAATACTGAAAGACAAGGGCGCCTATATATAAGATGACGAGGTAATCAGCGGAAAAAAGCAGGAGTGCGTCGAGTTTTTCTGTCAGGCCGGTAACACCTAGAAGCAAAAGCACAAAGGCGCCGGCTAAAATCTGGTAGATAAGGGATGGCAGCCTCTCTTCAGACCCGCAATAGAACATGAAGAAGAAGATCAGCAGAAAGAGAATAGCTCCGAGAAAGAAATCAATTCGAGGAACGAGCAGGAATACAAAAATCAGTAAGTTTATCACAATCCCATAAAATCGGATGGTGACCGGGAGTTTTAGAAAATCGACAAAATCACTGCTGAGAAGATAATTGATCACGCTCTTTATACCTTTTTTGCCGACCGCTGAAATCGCAGTTTTCATGAGCAGAAGGCCGAGCAGCGCCAGCATTGAGCCGACAAAAAGCGGAAAAAGGGCAGGGGATACGTACCATACGTTCTGTACCCCGGCGTAGGAGTCTTTCATGGGCATTTGAAATGCCTGATAGACGACGAATAACCCTAAAAGAAAAATTATTGTCCCTGAGAAGACGTCAGCTTTTCTCAGTTTATCAATTTCCATCATCTGTAATAATTCCTGATCCTGAAAAGAAACAAGACCGGGCATTTGCCATTATTGCTGTCTCGCAATGCCCGGTCTGTGGGTCGTCAGTTTCTGTTACAAAATTCCTGTCTTACGGCTTGGGAATACCAAGCGTGTCAGGGCTGACTTTGGCTGCACCCAGTTCATGCAGGGTCCAGGCGAAGTTGGACTGCAGGGCTGAGAAAATCTTACGGGATTCCTCGCCGGTTGCACCGGAGAGCAGATAGTAATTTTCCTTTGCCCAGTTCTTCACCTTATCCGTGGCGATGGCCTTGTTGAAGGCATCGACCAGCACGTCCTTGTTTTCCTGGGGGACATCGTTGGGGATGGCAAAACCGATGGCCTGGGAAATCGGCAGGTAATCGGACAGTCCTGGATAGTCGTCAAATCCAGACGGAATTGAACCCAGTCCCTCTACCTCGAAGGCATCCGGAATCAGCATGGCGAGCGGACGAAGTTTGCCGCCGCGCAGCAGCTGCTGTTGTTCAGCCAATGAGGTGACAACTACGGTAACCTCGCCGGCCATGGCAGCATTCTGTGCCGGAGCAGAGCCGTTGTAGGGAATGAAGTTGAATTTAGCACCAGAACCTTTTTCCAGGGCGAGCAGGTTCAGATGATGAATGGAGCCGGCGGCACTGGCACCAGCCTTGATTGAACTAGGATCTTTCTTGGCTGCTTCAATGAGGTCCTTCAATGTCTTGTATGGTGCATCCGGGGTGACCGAGATCAGGTCAGGAGAACCACCGACGATGAATACATCCCAGACGTCGAAGTTCTGATCCCAACCACCTTGAACACCGGCGGTCACATTGGACTCGGACAGGCCGGTCAGCGTGTAGCCGTCATGCGGCTGGCTGAATCCGTAGGTCATACCAACAGAACCGCCCACCCCACCGGTCTTGTTGATAACGTTGACGTTGACTCCGAGAAACGGCGCCATCTCAGCCGAGATGATGCGGTTACAGGTGTCGGTACCGCCGCCTGCACCCCAGACCACTACGTTGGTGATGTTTCTGCTGGGAAACTTTTTAGCTGCATAAGCACTGCAGGTCAGTGCCAGAAACACTGCCATAGCGATAAGTAAAATTCTTCTCATTTCAACCTCCCAAAATGATTGTTATGCCAATAATTGGCCGGTAATTGGTCCCATCATGTTGAAAATGATGTACTCATTGCGACGTTTTCCTGGTTAGGCACCTCCTTCTTGAGTGTTTTGTTGGCTTCTATCTCATTGGTTAAATGGGCGGCGGTCGTTTGTAGATGCAAACGCATCAGTTTTTCCGCCGCTTTGGGGTCACGACTGCATATCGCCTCGACGATGGCGACATGCTCCTTGATCGTTTCGTTGGGCGATCTGATCAATCCTTCTCTGGTGGGATACAGATAGGCCAGCGAGACGATGTTGAAGGTTTGAAGTATGGAGCTGAGAAACTCCCGTGAGCTGATCTCGGCTATGAAGTTGTGAAACTTTCTGTCAGCCTGGGAGTATGCATGATAATCCTCGATATCATCGAGTTGCTGAAAAGGTTTGAAGATCTTGCTGAGCTGAGTGATCTGGCCCTTGGTAATCGACTGAGCCGCCCTCCTGGCTGACAACCCCTCCAGGACCTCGCGGATTTCGAAGATCGACACCATTTCCTCCATGGAAAACAGGCGTACGAAAAAACCTCTGCGCGGCTTGGATACAACGAGTTTCTCCTGCTCGAGAAATTTGAGGGCATTGATCAGCGGGGTTCTGCTGATGCCCAGGTCGGAGGCCAGCTTTTCCTGAGGTATTTTCTGACCGGGCAGCAGTTGACGGTCCTCTATCATGGCCTTGATTATCAGATAGGCTTTCTGGTCGAGGTTCTCAGACTTGATAAGCTTTT
>CBFCWR010000165.1:0-7035 GCA_965601575.1 uncultured Desulfofustis sp.
CTGCTGGAATCCATTCACCGGGATGCAACCGCGCCGTTCGATCCCGATACTCTTTGAGCCGGTAGCGCAGTATTTCAATTGGCCGTGAAACGGCACCACTGAGGATTTTTCTTGCAGATCTGATTTAATTCTGAGGCAGCTTCGAGATGGCCGCTTTCAGATGCCATTTTAAGCCATGCCGCAGCCTTTTCCGGATCGTTCTTTTTATAGGCCATACCGAGAAAGTATTGGGCGTCCACCTGCCCCATCTCCGCCGATCTGGTCAGCCAGTGCAGGGCCTTGACCCTGTCCTTAGCCAGTTTCGTGCCGTTGAGGTAGAGGAAGGCAAGATCGAAGGCCGCCTCTTGGTGGCCGCTGTCGGCTGCACTCTCCAGAAGCATGACCGCCTCTTCCACATCGAACTCTATTCCCCCTTTGCCCTTCAGATAGAGATGGGCAAGGGTATACTGAGCCTGGGGATCGCCGTTGTTGGCGTCGGCAATCAGGTGGGTATTGTCAAATTGGCTGGCTGAGATCACTGCCGGTGTCAGTAAAATGAGCAAGGACAAGAGTAGGCGTAGACTGTTCATAATTTTTTTCTGTTCGAGTAATTCTTTTCCAAGGCCGAGACGTGTGACACGCGTTCCACAATCAAGATGTCTATACAAAGGATAAGATTTCGGTCACCACGGTAAATAGTTTAAAATCGCCGTGTGCCGTGGGACATCATAGAGAACCCCTTTCGGCACCCCCTGTTATCGATAAGCCGCCAGGCCCGTCACTTCCTGACCGATTATCAGGGTATGGATATCATGGGTACCCTCGTAGGTATAGACCGATTCCAGGTTGGCGGCATGGCGCATGATCGGGTAGTCACCCATGATGCCGTTGGCGCCGAGCATGGTCCGTGCCGAACGGCAGATATCGAGTGCCACCCGGACGTTGTTCATCTTGGCCATGGACACCTGGGCCGGGGTCGCCTTGCCCTGGTCCTTGAGTCTTCCCAGATGGAGGACCAGAAGCTGTCCCTTGGTGATTTCGGTGACCATCTCGGTGAGCTTTTTCTGCTGTAGCTGAAAACCGCCGATCGGCCGGTCGAACTGAACGCGACTGAGGGAATAGTCAAGGGCCGTCTGGTAGCAGTTATCGGCGGCGCCCAACGCTCCCCAGGCAATGCCGTACCGCGCCTGGGTCAGGCAGCTGAGTGGTCCCTTGAGGCCGGTGACGCCCGGCAGCAGACTGGTCGATTCTTCAACCACGACATTGTCGAGAATCAGTTCGGAGGTCACCGAGGCCCTTAAACTCCACTTGCCTTTCATCTGCGGGGCACTGAAACCGTCTGTTCCCTTTTCTATCAGGAAACCGCGCACCCCTTCTTCGGTGGCAGCCCAGACCAGGGCAACGTCGGCTATGGATCCGTTTGTTATCCACATCTTGGTGCCGTTGATTAGCCAGGTTCCATCCGCGCTGCGCTCTGCCCTGGTCCGCATGCCGCTTGGATTGGAACCGAAGTCGGGCTCGGTCAGCCCGAAGCAGCCGATCATCTCGCCGGCCGCCATTTTGGGCAGCCAGTACTCTTTCTGCTCCTTGCTGCCGAATGCATAAATCGGGTACATGACCAGGGACCCCTGTACCGAAGCCATACTGCGCAACGCCGAATCGCCCCGTTCAAGTTCGTACATCAACAGACCATAGGCCACGTTGGAAAGACCCGCGCAGCCGTACTCCTCCGGCAACGTGGGACCAAAGAAACCGAGGGCGCCCATTTCCGGAATCAGGTGGGCAGGAAAGGTCTCGTTCTGGGCATGTTCGTCGATAATCTCCATTACTTTATCGTTGACGAAGGCCCGGGCCGTCTCCCTGACCAGCTTTTCTTCGTCGTCGAGGAGATCCTGAAAATCCATGTAGTCGGTAAGTTCTGTGGGTTGGCTCATGGTGTCGGTCGAGTATCAGTGATCTGAGTTGCTGAGTTGTTCCTATTCAAGGTAGAGTAAGTCATCTGTCTTTATCAAACTTTTTCAAATAATATAAGGGCCCTTAAACAATTAGTGAGGAAAAAGAATGAACCAGGCACAGCAAAAATTGTTGCAGGCGGCCGCCGAGGCGGCCGAGTTGGCATATGCACCCTATTCCAGGTTCCGGGTGGGGGCCGCGGTGCTGACCCCGGGCGGTGTGTTTTCAGGAGCAAACATCGAGACCGCTTCCACCAACCTGGGTATTTGTGCTGAACGGGCCGCACTCACGCACGCGAGGATGCGCGGTGAGCAGGAGATAATCGGTATTGCGGTTTCCTGTCCCGATGCTCGGCCACACGAGGACGGCAGCGTCGACGAGTATGGAGCCATGCCGTGTGGGGCCTGTCGCCAGTGGCTCGCTGAACTTGCCCCCTCCGCCTGGGTGGTAACCAGCAGTTCGGAAAAGGTGTACCAGCTGGACGATTTACTGCCCTTGGCGTTTAAACTGCACATGGTTAACAGCAGCTGATTTCTGGATGATTCGCCTGAAGCAATTGGGATGTATGTCCAAGATCAAGACCCGGACGACAATTCTAACGAGTTAATGATCTTCCGAGGATAGAATTTTCCTCGCCAAGGCAGAGATTGGCCAGAAAGACAGTTTTATTGCATTCACCGGCTCTTAGCTTAAAGGCCAGCTTCCGACGATCGATTCCAGCAGGGTGATGAACGTTTTGCGCACCTGCTCCCCTACCTTGATGATTTCGTCGTGATGCAGCGGCTGATCGAGGATGCCGGTGCCCATGTTGGTGATACAGGAAATACCCAGCACCTTCATGCCCGCATGGGCGGCGGTGATCACTTCCGGCACCGTCGACATGCCCACCGCATGCCCGCCCAGCATCCCGAGCATGCGCACTTCGCTTGCAGTCTCGTAACTTGGTCCTGGCATGTAGCAATACACCCCTTCCTTGAGCTCGAGGCCAAGTGATGCACTGCACTGCCGAGCCAGATCGCGGATCTCCTTCGAGTAGGGATCGGACATATCACTGAAGCGCGGTCCGAACTCGTCGATGTTGGCACCGCGCAGCGGGCTGTCGGTCACCAGTTTAACGTGGTCCCGGATCAGCATCAGGTCTCCCGGGCGAAAGTCGGGGCTGAGACTGCCGGCGGCGTTGGTGACGATCAGATTATCCACCCCGAGCATTTTCATACAGCGCACCGGAAAGACCACTTCGTCCATGGACAGTCCCTCGTAGTAGTGCAGACGCCCCTGCAATACCATGACCGGGCAGCCCTGGAGCATCCCGGTTACCAGACGGCCACGGTGACCCTGGACGGTTGAGCCGTGAAAATGGGGAATGTCCCCATAGGGGATCACCACCTGCTCTTCCACCCGTTCTCCCAGCGCCCCGAGCCCGGAGCCGAGAACTACGCCAAGTCGGGGTGTCACCCTGATTCTCTCTTCGATATAGGCGGCGCCTTCTTTTACCCGGGCGATAAGTTCCATTTAGTTTTCCCCTTTATCGAAGATTTTACCGATCGACGCCGGCGGCTGTGAGCGGCCGACCCAGCCCACCAGGATGACAATGGTCAGAATGTACGGCAGAGTGGCGAGCAGGCTCGAGGGGATCGGCACTCCCTTGGCGCCCATGAATATTTCCACTCCTTTGGCGCCGCCAAAAATCAGGCAGGCGAGCAAAGCTCCCTGGGGTCTCCACTTGCCGAAAATCATTGCCGCCAGGGCAATAAACCCATGGCCGGAGATCAGGGTATTGCTGAACCTGGAAACCACGGCGATCGACATGGCCGCCCCGCCGAGCCCGGCCAGAAAGCCGGAAGCGATCACTGCCCCGTAGCGAATCTTGAATACCGAAATACCCAGCGAATCAGCCGCTTCAGGGTGTTCACCGACCGCCCGCAACCGCATGCCCAGACTGGTCTTGTAGAGTACGAACCAGGCCACGAAAACCAGCAGAAAAGCGAGATAGACGGTGGCAAAGCGGTTGAATACCAGGTCCATGAAGCCGGCCGAGGCGAAGAGCTTGCCTTCGCCGAAAAGAAAGTCGAGCGGCAGCGGAATTTTGTTCGGTACTGTCAGGGTCTGGGTGGCGCCGTCGAACACCAGGCGGCTGATGAACAGCGCAAAGCCGACCCCGAGAAAGTTGATGGCTATCCCCGAGACTATCTGTTCGGCAGAAAATGACACCGTGGCGATGGCGTGAAGCAGCCCCAGCGAGGCACCGGCCAGTCCGGCACAGAAAAATCCCAGCCACGGATCACCGGTGAAATAGGCCACCGCCGCACCCACGAAGGCACCGAAGTACATCATGCCCTCAAGCCCGATATTGATAATGCCCGAGCGTTCGGTAATAACCCCGCCAACGGCTGCGTACACCAGCGGCGTGGAATACATCAGTGTGGTGCCGATGATGAAGGCAATGTCGTTGATGTAGGCTTCCATCAGCTCTGCTCCCGCCGCTTCATATACGCCAGAATCATCCTGATCAGCTTGGGCATGGCGACAAAAAAGATGATGATGCCGATCATGATGTTGATCACCTCTGTGGGGGCTCCCATCACATCCTGGATTTTCGAGCCGCCGTATTTCAGGGACCCGAACAGCAGTCCGGCAAACACACAGCCGGGACCGCTGTTGTTGCCGATCAGCGACACGGCAATGCCGTCAAACCCGTACCCTTCCATAATTGCCAGGGTGGCGATACGATGGCTGACGCCGAGCACCTGAAACGCGCCTGCGGCTCCCGCCAGACCGCCGGCAATCAGCATCGAGATGACCATGCTGCGCTTGACGCTGATGCCGCCCGCCTCGGCTGCCTGCGGATTGTGTCCCACGGCCCGGAGTTCATAGCCGAGGGTGGTTTTATTGAGTATGTACCAGACCAGTGCGGCGAGCATAAGGGCGAAGATAAAACCGAGATTGATCGGGGATTTCAGGATGTCCCAGAGCATCGGGTGTTCACGTAGAAAGGCTATGCCCTCGGGGGTTCTCTTCCATTGGCCGAGAATGTCGATATGGGCGGTCGGCTGGATGGCGTAGGTTTTGCCTGTCCCCTGCCGACCGAAGGACTCTATGGTAATGGCCCAGTTGGAGATGTAGAGCGCTGTCCAGTTGAGCATGATGGTCGAGATTACCTCATTAACCCCGAAGCGGGCTTTGAACCAGCCGGCCAGCCCCCCCCAGACGCCCGCTACGATCACCGCCAGACCGACCGCGGCAAAGACGTGCAGGACCATGGGCAGTTTCAGGTAATAACCGGCTGCAGCCGCCGCCAGGGCACCCATGATGTACTGTCCCTCGGCGCCGATATTGAACAGTCCGGTGCGCAGGGCAAACGCCACCGACAACCCGGTAATGATCAACGGGGTTGAGTAGATGATTACATAGGAGACGTACTTGGGGCGCGAAAAAATGCCTTTGAGGATCACCCAGTACGCCTCCAGCGGATTAAAGCCGGCCAGCAGCATGATGATGCCGCCCAGCAGAAAACCGAAGAGCACCGACATCAAGGTGATGGACAGGGCCCCGTTGAAAAATTTCTCCTTCAGCGAGACAGTCAGGCTGCTCATGCCGTCCCTCCGGCCATCAGCAGCCCAATCCGGTTTTCATCGGCCTCGGCGCCATCGACAATGCCGATTATTCTGCCCTCGAAAATGACCGCAATCCGGTCGGCGACGTTGATGATTTCATCGAGCTCAAAGGAGATCAGCAGCACTGCCTTGCCCTTGTCACGCTGCTCGAGCAGGGACTTGTGGACATATTCGATGGCGCCCACATCCAACCCCCGCGTGGGTTGCGAGGCGATCAGTATATCCGGGTTGTTGGACACCTCGCGGGCAATGATCACCTTCTGCTGGTTGCCGCCCGAAAGCGCTTTGGCCAGAAGAGTTGTGTGACGCGGTCTGATGTCGAAGTTCTCGGTGCATTGATCGCCGAATCGGTATATCTCCCGATGGTCGAGTACCCCACGACGGGAAAATGGTGCCCGACCATAGGTTTCAAGTATCAGGTTTTCGGCCACATCGAATTCAAGTACCAGGCCGCGTTTCTGGCGATCCTCATGAATCGAGCAGACCTGGTGATCGCTTATCATCTGGCGGGTAGTGTGGTTGGTGATATCCTGGTCCTTGAGCAGCACCCGGCCGCTTTCCACCGGCCGCAGTCCCATCAGCGCCTCGACCAGTTCCGACTGGCCGTTGCCGTCCACCCCGGCAATGCCTAAGATTTCCGAGTGGTACAATTGAAGATCGAGCCCATCCACCGCAGCGATGGACCGATTGTCCCTGACCACCAGCTGCTCAATAGCCAGCGCCCGGTCGCCCCGTACGACTTCTTTCTTAGTCACCGTAAATGAGACATCCCGCCCCACCATCTTGGCGGCCAGTTCCTGTTCGGACACCTTGTCCACCTCTACCCGGTCGATGAATTTACCGCGGCGGATAATCGTACAGTAATCGGCTACCTGTTTGATCTCATGGAGCTTATGAGTGATGATGATGATCGATTTACCCTCGGAGGTGAGGTTATCGATGATGGTGATCAGCTCTTTTATTTCCTGGGGAGTCAGGACGGCGGTCGGCTCATCCAGGATAAGAATCTCGGCGCCGCGATAGAGCGCTTTGAGTATCTCGACCCTCTGCTGGCTGCCCACCGATATATCTTCGATACGGGCCTGGGGGTCGACGGCAAGACCGTAGCGCTCGGAAATTTCCTCAACCTGCCGTCTTGCTTCGGCCAGGTCGAGGAGGCCCAGCGCTTTGGTGGGCTCCAGTCCAAGAACGATATTCTCAGCCACGGTGAAGGGTTCCACCAGCTTGAAATGCTGGTGCACCATACCGATCCCGTGGCCAATAGCCGCATTGGGATCGGTGATCACGACTTCCTGACCGTTGACCCGAATACTCCCCTGGGTCGGCCGGTAGAGGCCGTAGAGGCAATTCATCAGGGTGGTTTTGCCGGCTCCGTTTTCGCCCAGCAGCGCGTGCACCTCGCCCCGATGGACGGTGAGGCTGATACGGTCGTTGGCCGTGAAGTCGCCGAACTTCTTTACGACATCGATCATTTCCACGGCCCTATGGG
>CBFCWR010000166.1:0-7022 GCA_965601575.1 uncultured Desulfofustis sp.
TCGCAAGCCAATGAAGCAACTTCCTCAGGCTCGATCAGCCGACCAATCGGCACTTCATTGACAATTCGCTCCAGGGCTTTTTGGTTCATGTTTCTGACCATCTCGGTTCCCACATAGCCAGGTGCGATCGCGACACAGCGTATCTTGTCGGAGAGTCCCCTGCGAAAGAACTCGGCGGTGAGCACTTTAGGCATCACACTCATGGCGGCCTTGGTGGATGAGTAGTTTATTTGCCCAGCGGTTCCCAGCGATCCCGTAGACGAAACCAGGCAAATCAAACCGCGGCAGCCGTGGTTGATCATCTGTTCCGAACACTCTCTGACAGTCAAAAAGACACCGGTCAGATTTATATCGACCACCTTCTGAAAATCTTCGAGTGACATTTTGCGGGTTACTTTGCCGGTTTCACGATCCGGAGACACCATCATGCCGTCTTTGATGATTCCGGCGAATGGGGCAACCAGATTAATCTGTCCAAATTTTTCGATGGCGAAAGCGGCAAGCCTGGCAGAGTCCTGTTCACTGGTAACATTGCAGACAAAAGGTTCGACATTTTCACCGAGGGCCTCCTTGGCTTTTTTGAGGGCATCCTCAGCAATATCCGCGATAACGGCTTTTCCGCCTTGTTCCACCCAATACTGGGCAAGCGCCATCCCTATGCCACCGCTGCCGCCGGTAATGACTGCGACCGAACCGTTGATATCAAGCATCGTATTGATCTCCTATTCTGCGAGTTTAAAAATCTTCATCTTATACAACTGGCATGAGCAGCTGCGATGATTCTCCTGCTAATCCATCAGAATTTGGATTAATTGGATTGTTTGGCTGGTGGCGCAGTGGTTTTTGCGGTGGCCTTCTTGACCGCCGCAGTCTTGGGATTTTCTGTTCCTTTTGTGGCTGCAGCAGAAGATGAGGTTACTCCTGAGGATTTGGATTTTTTAGCTGAAGTCTTCCTGGCGGCGGCTGACTTCGTCCTGGTAGTTGTTGACTTTGTCCTGGCAGCGGTAGACTTGGTTTTGGTAGCTGCCTTAGGAGCACGTTTCACTGAAGAGGGAGCTTGAGAAGGTTTTTCCAGAGACACTGCTGCTGAATCCTCTGGGGCTTTGTCAACTTCAGTCTTGGCGGATTTCACTGGCGCTGGTTCTGGCGATGTGGTTTTCCGGACAGGTGCCTTAACCGGACGCCGGGCTGAACTCGATGGTTCAGACGCGGATTTAGGTTTTACGGGTTCAAATGATGAGGCTGAGAGCTGCTTTTCAGCCTCATCAAATCCTTTTTCCAGCATCGATCGAAGTTGTTCGGTGGCCTGTATGCATCGCTGCGACCAGAAAAGGCAGTCTTTTTTGCTGGAGGCCGGCAGCCAGCTGTAATAATCGAGTGATTGCTTGAGCATTTCCGTACTGCTGTGCTGTACCACTGACAAAAGTGAAAATGAGCTCTCGGTAATTACTTTCTGGTAGCGGATTGCTTGTCCAATAAGTGTCTTTTGATCCATGACGTAATCCTCACATATAATTTTGTTTGGCACCTGTTGATGCCGACTATCTGTGTGTGGTGTGGTCAAATCAGGGTTGACCGCTTCCTGTTGCTTTGAAATTTACTATTCTCGGTGTTTAAAACTATTCTGGCGGCGGAGGTAAAATAGATCTTCTGTTTGTTATCAGGATAATTGGTTGAAATCTCAAGTCAGCTTGCAAGGGGGCAAAATTGGTGTGCCATGGTAGTCAGATTGATTTGCAATTCTTATGGTTATTTCAACAGCATATTACCCCATTACCAGAGTCCGGTCAGGAACCACCAAAATGGGCTGATCGATTAAAAATGATTCGACAATAATAATTTAGACCTTATATTTTGCAACGCAAAATAATATTAAATTAAAGATTTGTGAGGAGTCTTTTTATTAAGCTAAGCTTTAGCGGGGCGTGATTCGTCAAGAGTGGCGGCGAGTAGAGATATTTTGGTGCATTGTAACAAAATTCAAAGAAACTTCTATTCTGACCAGGGTGATCATCTGTACTGATGCACAATTGCTGGCCGGGTTCAATGTACATCATCATCATTAAATAGTACAGGCACACTGCGGCGCCAAGTCGAACACCGTATGGGTAGCCAGGACTGACTATGGAAAATACAATTTTAATAAAAAAATATCCGAACAGGCGATTGTATGACACTAGGATAAGCGCCTATATCACCATTAACGATGTCGCCGAACTAATTAAATCCGGCCACCGGGTCGAAGTGCGAGAAGTCAACACCGACGAGGATGTGACGGCCCTGGTCCTGACCCAGATAATTATGGATAAGGCCAAGAAAAACCAGGGATTGTTGCCGGTATCCCTGCTGCATCTGGTTATTCAATTCGGTGAGAATCTGCTGCACGAATTTTTTGAAAAATATCTGGAAAAGACCATGGAAAACTACCTGGTCTATCGGAAAACGATGGATGATCAGGTGAACGTCTATCTGGACATGGGGATGGACTTCTCCAGCCTGGCTGAAAAAACCATGAAGGATATGGAATCCTTGAATTTGTTTTATGAAACCCTCAAGCAGCGTGACAAAAAGACCTGAGCAGGCGCCGGCCCTATCCACGCACCGGTTTGCATCATTCAGATACCCAGGGGTAAATCATGGCTGACGACACTCCACACACCGATGAAATTTCTAAATTCATAGAGCTATGGGCTACGACTGCCACCAAGTTCTGGAAGGATCTCGCTGACACGCCGGACTCCCCCATCGATGCCGCCGCTTTCGTGCTCAAACAGCAGTCCGAAACGGAGGAGGATGACGACGAGCGCTTCAAGAGCTACCGAACCTGGGAGACCTCGCTCAACAATATGATCTCAATGCTGCGATTGATGTCTGCTCCTGAAAACCAGGAAGCCATGCTGAAGAGCGCCACCACATTTTCTGAGACAATGATTCAGGCCACCGGAGACTATCTCGATTATGTCGGTGAGTTCCAATCCCAGTTGGTCCATACCCTCGGTAAGGTCAGTGATCACACCACCGCCTATAATTACGACGATCTCGATCACCGGGCCTTTGAGTCTATTCGAGATCTCTACAAGTCTGAGCTGCAGAAATACCTCTATATTCCCAAGGTAGGGCTATCACGCCAGTTGCACGAACAGATGAGTCAACTGGTGGACCGATCAAACATCTTCTATTCCCATCTGTCCGAGTTGATATTTCTGTTCATCCTGCCGTTTGAGAAAACGAACAGGGACATGCAGGAGAAAACCAAGCAGATGCTTGAGCGCGGAGAATTTCCAGCCGATGGTAAAGATGCCTACAACGAGTGGATAAAAACTCTTGAGGGTCACTTCATGGAGCTGCTCAAGTCGACTGAATATACCCGTGTACTGAACAACACCATCGGTTCGCTTGCGTCCTATAAGGATGTCAAAAACAAGCTGGTCGGCGTATACCTGAAAGAGCTTCAGGTCCCGACCAACAAAGATATGGATGAAGTGTACCGGGACATCTATCAAATGAAGAAAAAGATCAAAGAGCAAGCCAAGCAGATCGCTGAATTGCAGAAGGAACTCAAGGCCTCATCATCGTGACGGTCTTGAGCAGTAATTAAGAGGTAGCACACCATGCAACAGGTCAAAATTCCAGTGGACCTCATCCTCAAGAATCTCGAGGATGATCGCAAGACAACTCAGTCTAAGCTGAAAATGGCCTCAACGGTGTTGACCAGCCCGCTCAACACTGATATATCGACAACTCCTTATACCGTGGTTTATGAGGAAGACCGGGTCAAGCTGAAACATTACAAGCCGGCAACGGTGAAGAACAAGGTGCCGCTGCTGGTCATCTACGCCCTCATCAACCGGGAGACCATGCTCGATCTGCAACCCCGACGAAGCGTGGTGGAGACCCTGCTCAGTCAAGGCGTCGAGGTATTCATGATCGACTGGGGATACCCTACCCGCAAGGATCAGTTTGAGACCATCGGCGATCATGTCAACGGCTATATCGCCAACATCGTCGAGTTCATCTGTGAGCGCAACAAGATTGATCAGGTCAACATCATGGGTATCTGCATGGGGGGGGTGTTCTCGATCATATATTCGGCCTTGCACCCCCATCGGGTACAGAACCTGGTAACCACCGTAACCCCGACCAATTTCGATACCGATAAAGGACTTCTCAACGTCTGGATGCGACAGACGGATGCCCAGATCCTGGGAGATGTCTACGCCAACATGCCGGGTGAGGTGATGAATCTCGGGTTTTTGCTGCTCAATCCGGCCCGGCTGATGATCGATAAATACGTCGGCTTTCTCCAGAATATGGATAATCAAAGCTATGTGGAAAACTTCATCCGGATGGAAAAATGGATTTTCGACAGCCCTGATGTCCCAGCCGCAACTTTCAAGCAGTTTATTGTGGACATGTATAAAAAAAATCTGCTCATAGATTCCAAACTGGAAATTGACGGAGAACGCGTCGATCTGCAGAAGATCACCATGCCGGTTCTCAATTTCTATGGCAAATACGATCACCTGGTGCCCCCGGAGGCCTGCAACCTCTTTACCTCCAGGATTGGATCCCAGGACAAGGAAGATATCTGCTTCGACACCGGCCACATCGGCATCTATGTCAGTTCCAAGTGTCAGAAAGAATTTGCCCCGAAAATTGCAAGTTGGCTGAAAGATCGGGAGCGATAGCCAGCCCGAATTATCACCGGAGAATCAAATGATTGCCAAAAGCGAAGATTATCTGAAGGTTTTCTGTAATATCATTAAGAGCATACAGAATTCAAACGAGAGAGAGCAAATCCTCAACCTGATTGTTAAGAGTGCTGTCGAGGTGATGCAGGCCAAGGCCTGTTCACTCTTTCTGATCCGCAGCCGCAGTGAGGCGGATGGTCTTTTCTATCCCGCGGCGCAAGTGGGTTTGTCGGAGGATTACATCCACTCCGGACCGGCCCGGGGACGAGATATCACCAAAGACATCATGAAAAAAGGCGGCTATCTGGCAGCCCGGGATGCGACCACTGATCCGCGGCTGGAAAACCATGACATAAAGAAAAAGGAGGGGATCGCCTCCCTGCTCGTGGTGCCTGTCATCGCAGAGCAAGACCCCATTGGCATACTCGCGCTCTACACAGCTGAACCCAGAGATTTCACCGTGGAGGAGATTGAATTTCTGCGCTGTCTGGCCGACCAGGGCGGTATCGCCATCTTGCGTTCGCACCAGGATTACCGGATGAAACGCAATATTGAACTGCTTGCATCGGTTGGCGAGCATCTCAACTCTTCCCTTGACATCAAAATCGTGCTCCACCTGATGACCTCTGAAATAGCCAATGCCTTCGATCTGCTGGGAGTGTCTATTCGGCTGCAGGATGGTGAATCGAAAAAGATGAAGCTGGTGGCCAGCTATGGACTCAGTGAGGAATATCTGAACAAAGGCCCGCTCGAGTCCGATCGGGTCCGGACGGTGCTCAAAGACAAGGTCGAAGTAATCGATGACATCAACAATTACGATATCGAGTACAAGGCGGAGCGGCAGGCGGAAGGTATCGTTTCCATGCTCCATTTGCCGATCATTGTGAAGGGTACCGTTATTGGCCTGATGGGTTTGTACAGTGATCGGAAGCGCGAGATCAGCGATGATGATATCAGTTTAATGAGTTCCATCGCCCGACAGTGCGGCCTGGCAATCAACAACGCCTCTCTCTATCTTCAGTTGAAACAGGACAAGAAAAATCTGGAGGAGGAAATCTGGGGCCACAAAGCCTGGTTCTAGAGCAGTGAACGCAGCCGAATAGTGCGGCTGCCAATCTGCTTCGAGCGCATCTGGGCTCAGTGCCGGTTATTTCTGAACTGAACCGTCCAGGTCAAGATGGAAACGCACGGGACCGCGGTAATCTTCTCCGAACACGGTGTCCAGCGCACAATCTGATTCCGGGTGAGACCAGGAGGTGGCAATGGCCACATGGCCTTTCGGAAATGGAGTCACTTCGACATCGATATAATCGAGCGGCGCCAGGGCCACTTCTTTTTCGACGAGATCGTCACGTTCTCCATAACAGAGCAGCCAGGCTATGTTTTTCTCGGCAATTCCCTTGAAGTTGAGCGGTTTACCAAACATTTCAATGGGCAGGGTGCCGTCTTTGGTAACTGGAGTGCTGTATGACGCAAAACTCATTTTGGTCACTGCCATGGGCAGATCAGAACGCTCGTTCTGCAGCCAGTAGTTAATCGCCGCCACGGTTTTGTTGATGGTCACCGGCTTGTCGCCTTTACCGCTGAGCATCATGATATCTCTGAAAAAAGCGATCATCGGTCCCGAATTCTCGATGCTCTTGAGTTTGTAGATCCAGCCCATCAATTGACCGTCAGCGACCCGATTGCCGTTGTTGAGTGTTTTTGTACCATAGGCGAGGTCGTTGAAATCATGCGGCAGGTCGTTGAGGAATTTTCCCAACCCTTCGCTTCTTGTACCATCCATCGGCGCCACGCAGGTAATCAGCGCATCAACAAGTCCATCCAGTGCTCCCGAGAGGATATTGCACACCGCGGACAAGCCTCCTTGACAGTAGCCGTTGATGGTCACCGGCTTCTGATGTCGGTCGTTCAGGATCTTGCAGAAATGTGTGGTATCAAGCGCATCCTCTTCCAGACTCATGGTCTGAACCGCCGGAGTCTCCTGGATGTCCTTCATAATGCGGATGTAGGTAGGAATCGACCGGTTGGCAAAGGCGTGGGCGTAGCTCTTTTTCTCCCCGGGCAGAAATGAGAGGATATTGGCACCGAGGACGAAGGGAGGAATTATCAGAACCGGCTTCATTCCTTCGTCTGTTTTTACCTTATCTTCTGTGGGATGCACCTTTCTCAGGATGAAGCGGTCGGTTTCAGCGATCAGACTGTCCGGATGACGTTCGAAGTGAAACCCGTATTCCGGCTCGATTGCCTTGATCGCTTTCGGATATTGTTCGACAACGCGCTTCAGGAGTTCTTTATGTTCGGTGAGAAAGTGTTCGAGTTTCTCCGATC
>CBFCWR010000167.1:0-6971 GCA_965601575.1 uncultured Desulfofustis sp.
ACAACGGTTCGCGACGTGGCCGGACCCGTGTTCGGGGTTAAATCCGCCATTGATGAGGGGCTTGTCAAAGGGCCCAGAATCTTTGCCAGTGGTCCTGGATTGGCTCAGACCGCTGGCCACGGCGACATGCGCAATTGGAATTCCAAATCCACATATTTTACCGGCGAACGCTTCAAAATGGCCGATCTTGGCTTTTTTTATCTGGCCGACGGTATCCCGGAAGTACAAAAGGCCTGCCGTGAGGTCTTGGCCAAGCAGGCGGCGTTCATAAAGCTTTGCACGGGCGGCGGTGTCACCAGTCTGACCGACCCGCTTGACTCGGTACAGTACACCCCGGAAGAGGTGGCCGCCGCAGTAAAGGAGGCCGAACGATATGGCACCTACTGCGCTGCCCATGTGCATACAGATGAGGGGATCAACGTCGGCCTTGATGCTGGTGTGAAAAGTTTTGAACATGCCCTGCTGATCAAGGAAGATACCGTCAAACGACTGGTGGATGCCGGTGCATATGTTTGCCCCCAGTCATTCATTGTCTCGCAGCCTATTGAGGGTAATCCAGTGTTTGCGGACCCCATCCAGAAGGCAAAGATGTTGCGCGCCAAGGAAGGTGCCGCCAACGCTTTTGTCTGGTTCAAAGAATATGGTGCCAAGGTCACCTGGGGTACCGATATGTTTGGCGACCGTTCCGCCTACGACAACACCAACCTCGAGTTCAAGACTCGTGCAGAATACTACTCTAATGCGGATCAGTTGAAACAGGTAACCAGCGCCAACGGCGAGCTCCTGGCGCTCTCAAACCTGAAGCATCCCTATCCCGGAGCCAAGCTCGGCGTTATCGAAGCCGGTGCCTATGCCGACCTGCTCATTGTAGATGGCAACCCGATCGACGATATCATGGTGATGCTCGACTACGAAAACAACTTCAAGCTCATTATGAAGGACGGCGTGGCCTATAAAAACACACTGTAGCGTTGAGTTTGTGAGACAACCGCTCCCTGGGGCAGAAGGCTGTTATTTGCTTCAGGGGGCATGGACGTGAGAAACAACCAACGGGAAAGTGAGCGATGAGAACCAAAACCTTGAACATGCAGCTGTATTACCTGATAGCCGGGGTAATCATCCTGATTCTTGCCGCTGCCCGAGTGGGATTGTCACAGTCTTCACCTGCTCCGGCACCGACGTTTGGCGGAGCATCAAGTGTCGGGGGGACACTCATAAAAGATGCTGCTGTTCATCCGTCAAGTTTGGAATCCTATTTCGACTTCAAGTCCCGAATAGAGGAAAAAGTCGGTCTCGCTTTCGGATTCGATTACAACGTCTTGCTCCAGGCAGCGACAGAAAGCCTGGGGGCCGACAATAGCGCCGGAGGTGTCGTACGGATGTTTGGGAGATGGGGGTTGATCGGCAATGATTCATCGAAAACCGGCATACTGGTCTACAAACTCGAAAATCGCCATACGCTCGGTACGGATATCCCTCCCCAAGGTCTGGCAGGTGAGATTGGCTATGCCGGGTTGACGGCGATACCTTTTTCAGACATTGGCTGGGCCTTGACCAACTTCTTCTGGGAGCAACACCTGTTTGACAATCGGCTGGCATTTGTCGGCGGTGTGGTGGATGTGACCGACTATGTGGATGTCTATGGCCTGGTCAGCCCGTGGACCGGTTTCAGCAATCTGGCCTTTTCAACAAATCCGACCATTCCGGCGCCGGACCAGGGGCTGGGAATAGCCGCCAGTTTTTTCCTGACCGAAAACCTCTATCTGCTTGGTGGAATGGCCGACTTAAACGGAGATCCCACAGACCCCGGCGACAGCTTCGACTCGTTTTTCAACACATCCGAATACTTCAGCCATATCGAGTTGGGCTGGGTATCGTCCTATGAAAACCGTTTTTCAGACAACATACACCTTACCGCCTGGAATGCCGGCGAGCGTGAGCTGGCCGGAACCCCGAGCGGCTGGGGCCTGGCTTTTTCTTTCAGCCGGCTCATCGGTGAAACATGGGAGCCGTATGTTCGCGCCGGATATGCTGATGACGGCGGCGCACTATGGGACCGGATGGTCAGTGTTGGAGTGGGTTACAACACCGGCAGGCACACTGATCAGATCGGTCTCGGAGTCAATTGGGGACGCCCTTCAGAAGAGACCTACGGCCCCGATGCTGAGGATCAATACACCATCGAACTCTTTTACCGCCTGCAGCTAGGCCGCCTGTTGGCTGTCACCCCCGATGTACAACTGCTTTTTAACCCGGCAGACAACCCGGAAGAGAACGCAATTGCGGTGTTCGGGCTTCGGGCCCGGCTCAGTTTCTAGGTGAAATGCATAGCCTTCGCTGGGCACGGCGATGAATTCTAAAAGTCAAAAACTAGGCGAGGAGAACATCATGAACATATCTAAAAACCTGCAAACGGATCCTAAAAAAACAGCTTGTGGTAGCTGGCAACGTGTGATTCTGGCCCTTCTTGCCGTGCTCTCGCTGGCAGTTCTGCTGCCGCAGACAGTTATCGCTGCGGAACAAACAGGAAGTGATGAGTGGCAGTTCGGGATCGAAGCCTATTTCTGGGGGGCCTCAATCGGCGGTGAAGCCGCCACGGGAAGCGATGTCGATATTGGTATTGACGATCTGATCGATGATCTTGATCTGGGTTTTATGACCGCACTCGGTGCCCGTAAAGGAAAATGGTCGTTTGTCGTGGATGTCATTTACCTCGATGTAAGTGACGACACAAACGTACAGGTAGAAAACGTCGGGGTGAATACCAACGTTGAATTGCAGGGCTTGGTCGTTACTCCCGTTGCCGGCTACCAGATTGTCAGCAATGACATGTTTAATGCCGACGTCATCGCCGGTGCCCGGTATCTGGGGCTTGATTCAGACGTCACGCTGCGCAATGCGGATCCTGGTGCGACCTCATTCAACAGGGATGGTTCAACGTCTGGGGGTATTTGGGATGCGATTATTGGACTGAGGGGAGACATAAATTTTGCGCAGAACTGGTACATCCCCCTGAGAATCGATGTGGGAACCGGTGACAGTGAATTTACCTGGCACGCTCATGCAGGGCTTGGCTACCGCTTTAAATACTGTGATGTGGTCCTTTCCTACCGTTATCTGGACTGGGATTTTGATGACAATGATGTCTTTGATGATCTCAATTTCAGCGGCCCCATGGCAGGAGTAAAGTTTTATTTCTAACCGACGATCAGAGGTTGTAGAGGAACAGTTGTTGGCAATGATTCGGCAGTATTGAAAGTCTATTCAGGGTGTATCAATAAAAGTGTGATCGGTTCAGGCGTGTAATTCCTCTACAGAATGGAGCCAGTCAGATGAGTAGCAGCAAACCGATCTCTGTTATCATCATCGGCGGTTTTCTAGGGGCCGGCAAGACTACGCTGCTAAACTACATCCTCAGCGAGCATCACGGGATCCGGGCCGGTGTGCTGGTCAACGATTTCGGCGCTATTAACATTGACGCCAAACTGGTGGTTGGCGTTGAAGGCGATACCGTCAGCCTCGCCAATGGATGCGTGTGCTGCTCCATCCGCGATGATTTGATTCCCGCCTGCATGGCACTGGTGCAGCGCGACAATCCGCCGGAGCTGTTGATCGTCGAAACCAGCGGCGTGTCCGAGCCAATGCAGGTGGCTCATACGTTCATGGTGCCGGAGATCGAGGCAATTATGGCGCTTGACACCATCCTGACGATTGTCGATGCAGAGCAGTTTCCCGGACTTATCCAGGGGCGCATGGCCCCGCTGGCACGCCTGCAGGTCAGGGAGGCCGACATGGTCGTGTTGAACAAGGTGGACCTGGTCGATACCAGGGATTTGGCAACTACCCGGTCTCTGGTGCATGAGATCGCTCCCGGAGCACGGATACTCGAAGCTGAACACGGGAAAGTCTCACTCGGCCTGATTATGGGAAGCGGGCTCCACACTGCGGGCAGCGTTCTGCGCGAAGACTCCTCAGCCAATCAGACCTTGCATCTGCACAACTTCCCGTTTTCCACCTGCCACTGGACCAGTGACAAGCCCCTGTCGCTGCCCCGGCTGCGTGCGGTGATCGAAACGCTTCCCGAGACCATTTACCGCCTCAAGGGTATCGCCTATCTCGAAGAATTGCCAACGCACCGGGTTGTTCTGCAGATGGTGGGGCGACGCTACAACATCGGGGACACGGAACCCTGGGGCAGGCAGCCGCCGCGGACTGAGATTGTCATGATAGCCTCGCTCAATGGACTGGACAGAGATGCGCTGCAGCAATCCTTTGATCACTGCATCGGCACCGGAGACGAGTCGCTGTCGCCCATTCTCCGCCTGACCCGCTTTCTCGAAATAAACAAGGGGTAAAGACCATGAAGACTTCGGTTCTGATCATACTACTGGCGCGGAGGAACTAAAACCATGGAAACGATGACATACTGGATAGGGATGGCCGGTACCGTCGCCTTTGCCGTCACGGCGGTGCTCGCCCTTGCGCCAAAGGGTATCGACCTCTTCGGCGCGGCTGTGCTTGGCATAATAACTGCCATAGGCGGCGGTACCGTGAGGGACCTGATTCTCGATGTGCCAGTGTTCTGGGGGGCTGACCTCAACTACATCTGGGTTGCCCTGGCCGCGAGCGTGGCTGCCTTCAGTGCGCATTCCCTGTTTAACCGCAAAGAGATCTATAGCCTGATGCTCTATGTCGATGGCTTTGGCGCCGCGCTGTTTGCTATACAGGCCGTGGATAAAGTCTGGGATCACACCTTCGGGCTGCCGCTCGGCCCGATTATCCTGGGCGTTGTTACAGCCATAGGCGGCGGTCTGATCCGGGATGTGCTGGCAGGCCGTCCAACCCTTCTGCTGTCACGGGAGCTCTATGCAATTCCGGTTCTCTTCGGATCCACGCTCTATGTTGTGCTGCTCTATTTTCTGCCGCACTATCGCTTTGGCTGCGCGGCTGGCTGCTGCATCACCATTTTTGCTATCCGTGCAGCTGCAATCCACTGGCAATTGCATGTTCCGGATTGGCTGACAATGAAAGTTAAGGCGGGATGACGGGCCAGTAATGACTGGACCTTAAAACAAAGATGGAAAGGGAGGATTACAATGAGTGAAAAAACAAATCTGTATGATCTGGCAATAACAGGAGGCCGGGTGATAGACCCGGAATCCGGGCTTGACGCCGTGCGAAATGTGGGTGTCAGGGGCGCTACGATTGTTGCTGTAACCGAGCAGGCAATCCAGGGAAATGAGACCATCGACGCCACCGGTCACGTGGTTGCGCCTGGCTTTATCGACATGCATCACCACAATACTGATGTGCCTTTCGGACAGAAACTGGCCCTTCGTGACGGGGTAACCACGCCCATGGAACTCGAGGCCGGGGTGTACCCGGTAGATGCGTGGTACGCCGGACTTGAGGGGAAGAGCCAGACGAACTATGGGGCTTCAGTGGGAAGCATTGGGGCTCGCGAACACGTCTTCAACCCGAAGCTCAAAACGAAATACGCGGGTGACTGGGTCTACGACCTCATCGGTGCTCCGGTAGAGACCGGCTTTACGATGAAATGGTCGACGCAGGTGCCGACCCCGGAAGAGATCGAACAGATCGAAGGCCTTCTGGAAAAGGGTCTTCAACAAGGCTCTGTCGGGATTGGTCACTGCCCCGGCTACATGGTGGATGGCTGCACGCAGGCAGAATCCCTGGTCTGCCAGAAACTGGCCGGCAAGTACGGACAGGCGGTGTATCTGCACGGGAGATACTCCAGCCAGATGCCGCCGGCAAGCGGTCTTCTCGGATTTCTTGAAATGATGGCGCCCCAGGAAGTGTATGGCGGCGGACTGGTCATCCAGCACATGACCGCCCAGTCCCTGGCCGACACGCCGGCTGCGCTCGAGCTTATCGACAATGCCCGGGACAAGGGGATCCAGATCCTGGCGGAGATCTATCCGTACAACTTCGGGGGCTCGATCGTGGCCGCTGATTATCTCCATCCGGACAACTACCAGAAAAACATGGGCCGCGATTACAAAGACATCATCGAAACCGCCACGGTCACACCGTTGACCAAGGAGCGCTACGAAGAGCTGGTAAAGACGGCTCCCAGCACATCGATCATGTTCTACAACGCCACGGAGGAAACCGTTTACCAGGCCCTTGCGCATCCCAACACCGTGCTCGGCAGCGATGCGTTTCCCTACACCGTGCGCGATAGCGGCGCCACCGCAACAGATTGGGACACCCCGTACGATGCGGTCAACGGTCACCCTCGCGGAGCCGGGGCGCATGCCCGCATGCTTCGCCTGGTGAGGGAAAAGAAGATCGATATCCCGCTGCCCCTCGCGGTTTCGAAGATGACCTACATGATCGCCAAATTCCTTGAAGACAACGGTGTCACACAAATGGCCCAAAAGGGACGCGTCCGGGAAGGATGCGATGCGGACCTGACTATCTTCGACCCCGAAACCGTCATAGACAACTCAACCATGAAGGACGGTGGGCTGCCATCAACGGGCATTCCCTACGTGATCGTAAACGGTACGGTGGTGGTCAAAGATTCAGAAGTTTTGCAGGGGGTTTATCCGGGTATGGCGATTCGTACGTCTCAGGAATAGAAAACCTTGCAGGAGGGAGGCTTGTCCCCCTCCTGCCAGCACTAAACCGGAGGAGAAGTAATATGAAAATCAAGAAACAGACCATATGCGCATTGGCCGGAATGGTGGCAGTTGGGCTGATTACAACTGCGACTCTGTGCTCGGCCGTCACCGCTGTCGACAACCCTATGAAATATGTTCATGGAGAACACATTACAGTGAACGTGGACAACTATGTTCGCGCTGAAACCGCTGCTCAAATTGAGCGATTTCTGAAATTGACCGGAGGATTGAATAAGTGGCACCATAACCGCCAGCCTACTCCACTCGACAAACAGAATGTCATCCGCATGAACCGAGATACCATTTACAGCTTCGCAGTCGTCG
>CBFCWR010000168.1:0-6894 GCA_965601575.1 uncultured Desulfofustis sp.
CTACTCTGAGTCAGAGCAGCCCTTTTCTCTATTAAGCTATTGAGTCCTGCTGATCAAGTCTTTGGATGGCAGGGCATGCACTTTTTCCATTTCTCGGCCAGCTCGGGCTTTTCTTCAACTACTTTCTTGTGACAGTCTCTACAGTTCTTGTGGGCGGCGCCTTTATAGCTGTCCAGACCTTTGGGCATCTCCGCACCCTTGTAGTGACAGTCTTCGCATTTACCGATTTCCTGTCCTTCTTCGTAGGGAACCTGCTTACCGTCGGCGGCACTGTGGTGACAGTCTCCGCATTCAGCTATTTCCTGATGCGCGGCGTGCGGAAAAACGGCCGGCTTTGGCTTTTTGGCCTTGTCTTTTTCGGCCTGCAGGACCATGTCGGCAGGACCTTTGTCGGCAGCAATACTGATGCCGGCAATACAGAAACAGGTCGCTACAAACAATAAAATCAATGCTTTTCTACTCATGACCTTAACTCCTCCTTGAAATTGATCTCCACCTTTCGGCTACACTGCAACTGAACCGCAATTCATCACCCTTTGTATAACGGGTTTATGGGTATATGTCAAGGTACTACAAATTCAGGTAGTATTAAGTAAAAATATTGAAATCATTATATAATTATCAACTTGATCCGTAACTGTGCAGACCGGACAACAGAAAGTTGACGCCGTAATAGGTGAAGATCACCGCCGCCAGGCCTACAAGTGACAGCCAGGCGATGGTTTTGCCGCTGATGCCGCGGGTATAGCGGGCATGGAGGGTGATGGCGTAGACAAACCAGGTGATCAATGACCAGGTTTCTTTGGGGTCCCAGCTCCAGTAGGTGCCCCAGGCAGAATTTGCCCAGATTGCCCCGGTGATGATCCCGGCGCTGAGCCAGATGAAACCGAAGATCATCGATTTGTGAATAATATCATCTATGACTTTCAAGGAAGGCAGTAGAGAGTTTGAACCATTATCGGTATCGGTGCCGGAATAGGATTTTACCAGATACATGATCCCCAGGGCGGCGGCGATGGCAAATGCCGCGTATCCGACAAAACAGGTGATTACATGGGCCAGCAGCCAGTTTGACTGCAAGGCTGGCACCAGCGGATTGATGCCTTTGTTGATCGGGGCAAACGACCCGTAGGCCATGGCCAGAAATGCAAGCGGCAAGGCAAAGGCGCCAATCGTCCGGGTTTTGAATTTCCACTCGATGCCGAGATATAAGATGACGATGGTCCAGGCAAAAAAGACCACCGATTCATACATATTCGTCAGCGGGGCATGGCCGATGCCCATCTGGTAGGATTCCACCCAACGCAAACCGAGGCCTGCTGTCTGGACAACCAGTGCCACGACCGTAAACCAGGTGGCAAAGAGACCGACCTTGTTGCTTCGAAAGAGAAGGGCTCCGATATAGAGAAAAGAAGCGAACAGGTAAGTGAAGGTGGTGATGCCTAAAAGCTGAGAACTATCCATGCCAGATACTCCGAATACTTGAATAAAACTGTGCTCTGTCAATTAAATTATAACTCATTGGGCTTACTCAAGCCTCTTTATCTTTCGATTGCAAAAGTTTACCCAACTCCTGGAAACTGCTCTCGAACCCGGCCCGGTTCTTGTTCGCCGATCCGCTCAACAGCACCTCGGTTTTGTTTCCTGCAGGTGTCAACACCAGCCAGAATCTTCGATGGGACATGAAAAAGGCGACGTAGAGGCCGAACAACATGAGCCCGAAGCCGATATACACCCACCAGACACCCGGGTCTTTGGCGACCTGCAGGCCGGTGGCATACATCTGCTTGGCGCTGATCGTATAGGTCCCACTCTCCCGTTCGACATTCACCTCGGCGCCGTCGTCTATCCAGATTGATTCCGGTGAGCCGGTTCCGTCGCTGAACCAGAGTTTGGAGGAGACGATCGATTGGCCCATGACTTTGGCGTTGATCACCCCGAATTTCAGATTCTGTTCGCTCCACTCTTCCTGTTGCTGGAAGGGAATGATAAAGCTTTGTGCTTCTCCCGCAGGAGGCTTTATGGAAACGACAAAATCCTGATACGGTTCATAACTGGATTGGTAGAAGGTAACGCCCTTGTAGGTGAGAGGATCGTTAACCTCGATTACCTTGGTGAGTACTTCCTCGCCCTGTTCCAGCACCGTAAGACTCGAGGTATATTCCTTGGGCATGCCGTTGGGGTAGAAATCGATTTTGAAATTGTTGCACCGTACGGTGAAATCGAGTTCCTTGACCCCCTTGCCGCCGAAAAGAAATACCCTGCTGCTCCCCTGGGTCTCTGGGATCATCACACTGCCCTTATAGCCGCCCAGCGAACCGATTATCGCTCCGAAAAATATCACCAGTATTGAAGCGTGGACGATATAGACGCCGGTCCGGGTCCAATGTCCTTTCTGGGAGAAAAGTACAGTCGACCCCTCGTGCTCTCGGCTTTCGGCAGTGAATCTCTTGTTTTTCAGTTTTTCCCGCAGCGCGTCACTGACCTCGGACACTGAACCGTCACTCGTCCAGGTCACACGATTGGACATTTTCTGCAGACGTTCGGGCGGCAGGGCCAGACCGTCGGCGGTGACCTGTTTCCAGACGGCGGGGAATCTGTCAATCGAGCAAATGATCAGGTTGAAGGCCAGCAGGAAAAGAAGCGCCAGAAACCACCAGGAGTTATACATGTCCGGTATATCCAGAATGGCCAAAAACTGGGCGGTCTTGGGACCATATCTGGAGATGTAGAATTCAGCAGCTTCTTTCTGAGGAATGACGGTGCCGATAATCGAGGTGACGGAGATAAGAAAGAGGGTGACGAGAGCCAGTTTTACGGAAGCAAAGAATTGCCAGATAGAATTATTGTTTTGCATAGTCGATATTTATTAATAACCATTATCAAAAATAAGGCTATTTGCTACCATGTGGTAGATGGCTCCGCAAGTTATTTGATCATCACGGCAGAAAATAGCAGCCGACACTGTAAACGTTTTCGTTGATCTTTAAAAGAGATATCTTAAATAGTCTACTCATGTAAAAAGCTGGCTTGTGCGTGATCTTTGCCGCGCTCGAAATTTCTCATGGAGAGAAGCGCAATTTAAATAGATGTGAATTTAGCGCAAAGTAGTTATGGTTGAGCCGACTCGCGCAGAGCCTAAGGATATTATACTCATCAGGACCTCGCATGGATTTTATAAAAGCAGCCACAATTGACGAATTTACAGAGGCTTCCCACAAAGTGATCAAGCTGATCGGCAGGCCCGTGGGAATCATAAAACGAGAAGATGGTACATTTTTCGGTATCGAAGCCTCGTGCAAGCATCAGGGTGCCGATCTGCTTGCCGATTATCGTGGCGGTTCCGTTGCCGTCTGTCCTCGGCATCAGTGGGAGTATGACCTGGAGACCGGCAGATGCCTCAACCATGATTCGCTGCCGCTGAAGAAATACGAGGTGAAACTCGAAGGTAACGACGTCCTTGTATCCTTGGTTCCCATCCAGGAAGAGCAGCCTCTGGATATCGATTTTGATCGTCTCAAATAGTGTCTACGCTACACTGATATTGTGACTCCGTCTTTGAACGGTCCGAAAGTTAAGGCACCGATTTCAACTACTTTTATTCATGGCTTGACTTCGTCTTGAATCGGTGTTCTCAAGTAGATCAGTCCAAGGCTGTGTGTGAACAGGGCAACCAGGAGCTGCATAATAAAATTCTTGAAACCTGATAAGAAAAAGGGTAAAAGACCATGTTCTGGCACGATAATGTGATTATTATGAAGCGCATAAGCCCTGGTGCACTATTTTGCACGGGCTTACGATAAGGAAATCAGGAGAAGAAAATGGCCAAGGTATGTCAGATTTGCGGAAAGGGTCCCGTTACCGGGAACAACGTTTCCCACGCACATAACAAGACGAGAAGACGCTGGCTCCCCAACCTCAAGAGGGTGCGCATGGTTACCGACTCCGGCGGAGTAAGAAAAGCACGGGTCTGTACCCGTTGTATCCGCTCGGGGGCTGTCGTCAAACCGGCCTGATACGACCTAATAGAAGTTCAAGAACTATGGCGGGACGGAGTATCCATCTCGCCATTTGTGTTTAAGAGGCTTGTCATGTCCGAACCCAAAATGGAATTTCTCTCATACGAAGAAGCTCTTCAGATTGTTGCCGCGATTCAGGAGGAAGAGGATATTCACCAGGCAAACCGGCGGATTCTCACCGTGTACAATTACGAAGACAAAGAACTGTGTTGGTTTGACTTCGACGAGGTGATGGAAGCGGTGGGTGAAGTCGAGGCGGGACAGCGCAAAGAGACCGTGCAGAATTACATACTGAGTCGTATTCCCACCTGGGCGAGGGATATCTAACTCCCATCCATCCTGTACGGCACTCCCCCTAAATTTGAAGTGTGCGGCTGGACTTCCACCCGCAAAAAAATCTTCCCAGGCTCATCAGCACTATTTTTGAGCGCACGATCTGGTGCGAAGATGCATCTCTTTCTACACGATGGTGTCTGATTTGTTCCCGACTATTCTCCCGAACTCAGCCAATCCTGCAGCTTTTCAGGAACTATTTTGGCGGAGCAGTCGGTGGTGCTGACCATATTCATGTGTTCATAACCGTTACGTATAACTGACACGGGACGGTCTGCGGAAACCACGATGATCACCGTGTTGGGGTGACAGGCTGTGAACCGCAAGGCCGAGTTGTACCTGGCTCCTCTGGCCCGATCTTCGTTCGCGATTGCCGGTCCGTCAAACAGGCAGGCGAAGCGGTGCAGTTTGCGATCACTGCCGATCTGCAGGGCGCCATCGACCCTGGCCAGATCGCAGGCCAGATCGAGCAGGTTCGAGCGCTCGAGATCCAGGGGCTGTTGAAGATTCTGTCCGGCTATGTGGGTGATTGGTTCATTGAGGTCCAGCACCACGGCGCAGCCGAAGTTTTCCGTCTCACCGTAATGAACAATCGAAGAGATTATGTGGAACAGGCTGCTCCTGATCGAGCTGTCCATCTCATAGTCGAGAAGCGCCTCTTCCACCTGAAACAGTTTGGCCTGGTGAGTGGCAGAAGAGTAGGCCCCATCGGCAAAACTGCAGATAGACTGGTCATTGACCCGTAAAAATCCATAGAGCCCTTGAAAGTCGGCGGTGAGGTGGAATTGGTCGATGCGCCCCCTGGCAATCCCCAGAATCCGTCGGCCGTCGGAAACCAGTCGATTGCGAAATTTTTGTACCGCCTGCAGGAGTTTCCTGACGTGTTTGTGGTTGTCAAGTTGAGGCAGTTCGGCTTCATGGAAGCGAGCCAGAAAATCGATTGAATCAATGTGATCGGGAAGGATAAAGGCCAGTTCACCATGGGGTGATTTCAGTTCTTCTCTGGTTCGTGAGATTGCCAGGATGCCCCCCAGGATCTGATAAATTGAAAAGGTGTCGTCAGTGCGGTTTGAGTTGGCCCTCTTTAGTTCGTGGAGTATGTGATCATGTACCGCGTGGGTGGCGTACTCCCGCAGAAATCTGCCGGAGATGCCGGAGTAGAGTTCCTGTTCATTGGCCGCATCATGAGAAAACCTCAGTGCCGCGTGCTCCAGCCAGCGCTGGGTCGGGCCGGTGGAGAGAATTTCAGGGTGGTGGTCGGTGAACCACATCTGGTAGGGCACGGGCCCCGACTGTCCCCCCACACAGATGATGCCGTCCAGCTCGAGGTCCTCGACGCGGTCAATGCGGCTGTAGTGGGTGTCCAGGAGATAGTGATGGATCGATACTGGATTGTTATTGTCGTCGAGAAACGCAGCCCGTATCTTTGTTTCATGCCCCCTGAGCAGCCCGGCGGGATCACAGACGAAGTAATCATCATCGACCGTGAGGCGATAGATCACACCAACCCGGCTCGGTCCGGAAAATCTGGTCAACCCGTCGCGCAGGCCGATGAGAATCTCGCTGACCACCTGATTGATGAAATGGTTGTCTGGCAGGCGCGTATTCATTGACAATATTATACGCTCTCGGCACGGAGACAGGCAAGACTACAATCGGTGGAGAGAAAAATAGTGAGAGAAAGACAAAAAGGTGGAGACTGAAAGGCGGGGACGGATTTACATCCGTCCCCAATGCGCCCTCATTAATAATATCGCGTTTAATACTGGTAGGTAACCCGCTGGTCATAATAATTTGTTGCGGGGCGCTGTCCCCTGTTCACGCTGCTCCGGGGAGCGGGCTCTCTCAATTCGTAACGATATCCTGCCGCCGATTCGAGGGGCTCCGTGAGAATCCAGCCCTCGGGTGTGTGACAGGCCGTGGTGATTATTTTTTCGGGAGCTCCGTTGACCGTGCCAAGAATCTCGACTTCCCGGCACCCGCCCACGGGAACATGACGGGGGGGAGCAGGCCGGTAATTATAGCCATTACTGGACGGCAGGGGACGATAGCTGGGTTCGTAGCGGGGGTGATAACCGACGTCCCGATACTGGAAACTGTTCTTGTCCATTTCATTACCGACCATATAACCGACAAGGGTTCCAATAGTCGTGCCTATAAGAGTTGATTGGGTATCCCGACCAATTGCCTGGCCGGCGAGAGCACCTCCGCCCGCACCAAGCAGCAGACCTTTAATGCCTTTGTTGATTTTGAGATATTGATCTGCCTGGGCAGTGGCTGAGATGGACAGGATTGCTACGGTAAGTGCGAAGATCTTTTTCATGACGTTCCTCCTTTAGAATGAGTTGTGTACCTCTTTGTCTTCTTTGTAGGCCTAAAAGGAGGGTTTTTCCAGGCGATATCAGGCGATGTCGAGCCCATGTCGGGTCGAATAGCCACTATAAATGGAGAAATTAGCTCTGATCGTGTCTGGACAAAATTAAGGGGACATCCATGATAAGTAAAGTCAAGGGGAAAGCGGAGGTTTCCCCTTCGCCTCCTG
>CBFCWR010000169.1:0-6889 GCA_965601575.1 uncultured Desulfofustis sp.
CCTGACCATGAAAAACATGATGGGCTGTGCGCCACCGGCCCACTATCAGCAGGGCGGAGCGTGGGGCAAATCTTCGTTTCACCTGAGACTGGATGAGGCGGTATTCGATCTTAACCGCTACCGAACGCCTGACTTCACGGTAATCGACGCCGCCGTGGGGATGGCCAAGGCTCATTTATGGGGTCCAACCTGCAGCCCGCCGGTCGGAAAAATCGTCGCCTCGTACGACCCTGTGGCTGTCGATGCTCATGGAACTGGGCTGCTGAAAAAATCGTGGAAGGATATCGGCCATATAAAAATGGCCGATGGTATTCTGGGAAAGGCCGACCCAATTGATGTCCGGGAACTGACCCTCGCTTGAATCTTCTGATGAAAAAAAGGGAAGAACGATCCGACGTCCTTCCCTTTTCTAAACAAACTTAAAAAGCAATTACTCGCTTTTCTTTTCTTCGCTCATCTCCTCTGTCTGTGTCTCAGCCGGAGCCTCCTCAGCCATTGGTTCCTCGATACCAAGCAATTCTATCTCGAAAACCAGAACCGAGTTGGGTTCGATCACCGGGGGGGCGCCCGCTTCTCCATAGGCCAGATTTGTCGGAATGGTGACGCGGTATTTGGAGCCCACCGGCATGAGCTGCAATATTTCGGTCCAGCCTGGGATAACCTGTCCCACTGGGAAGGTTACCGGCTCGCCTCGAGCGATCGAGCTGTCAAACTCGGTGCCGTCGATCAGGGTGCCCACGTAATCGACTTTGACCGTATCTTCAGGGGTCGGTTTTTGGCCGTCTCCAGCCTCCAGCACTTCGTACTGCAGTCCACTGTCGGTAGTGACCACCCCTTCTTTAGCCTTATTCTCTTCGAGATACGCCTCACCCGCAGCACTGTTTTTCTGCTTCATTTCTTCCAGTTGGGCTTCCTGCTCTTCCTGCAGAGCCGCCGCAAATTCTTCCTGGGCGCTGGTGATCTCTTCCTGGCTGAGCCGTGGCTCGGCGCCGGAAAATCCGTCATCAATACCCTGCTTGAGGAGTTCATAGTCGATCTTACCCTTCATATTGATCAGGTATTTTCCAAGATCGAGCCCGATCGAGTAACTCACTTTATCCTTATTCGTTTCAAGCGGCCGGTCGGCGGCGGAATCGGCGCCGGATACGGTAAGCGGCAAACTCACCAGCCCGACCAGAACAGTGGTAAAAAAGATTGTAAATTTACGTTTCATTATATCTCCTTGTTGTGGTCTATGATTCCCCGGCTTCGGGGAATCATTTACTTATAAAACCTGAGGTTATACATTGCCCTTTCGAAATGAGCCAGAAAATAATTGTCGGGATCTTTCTTATGCAATTTAGAGCACAACGATGGTGACCCCTGGATTGGAAAAATCTGAGGCGCAGTCACCCTCCAGTTGCGGAAATCTCTTCAGCAAGGCTTTGCCAGGCCCCATCCGCTTCCTGAACTCCTCGCCGACGATGAAATGATTGATATTTCTCTCACTGCTCATATGATCGAGCAGTTTTCTGCATTCCGTGCGAATCCTTCCTCCTTTGCCCGATGAACCATACCCGTGTATCAGGGTCACGACCCTGATTTGATCTGCCCTGGCACGCAGCAGCTCATTCTCCATCTTTTTCAGTGCTGTTTCCACCACGGGACGTCCGCGTTCGATGTTGATGACCCGATGGGTAACACTCTTCTCAGAACCGCCCGCTGCACTGTCGAGAGCAGCGCCGCAGAATGGGCAGGCAACATCTTCGGTGAGTATTTCATTACCGCATACGGTACAAAGTAACATGAGGCTTATGACCAGTAAGCCTAGTGGCGACGAACCGAAATTACCGCTTCCATCTGCCTTAAATGCTGAAGAACCTGCTGCAGGTGTTCCAGATTCCGTACTTCAAGCGCGATGCTGAATTCGGCTCGATCTTCCGCTGTCACATGAGCTGAGATCTCCACAATCGTAGCCATATCGGCACTGATCGCTGAGCTGATATCGGCAAAAATTCCTCTTCGGTTCTCGGCCGTCACTTGTATTTCAACCCGGTAGCTTTGGTGCTCCAGGTTGTTCCAGTAAACCTCGATCCAGCGCTGCGGATCTGAACTGAGCAGATTGGCACAATTCGATTTATGCACCGAAACACCGCTCCCGGTGGTGATAAAACCTACTATGGGGTCTCCCGGAACAGGATTGCAGCATTGGCTGACCCGCGCCAGCATGTCGTCTATACCGTCTATGCTTATTGCCGAACCGCTGCGATTGGCTCCTGTGCGCACCTGGGATGCCATCACCTCGGCGATCTGTTCGGGGGTCAGCTCCGAAGGGGCTGGTTCCTGTTCCTTGCGCATTTCAGGTGGATCAAGGGCCTTGACCAGATTGTCAATGGTGATTGCTCCACTGCCCACCTTGACCAGCATATCGTCTAGAGAATTGCAACGCAGCGACTTGAGCAGCAGTTTTATATGACCGCTCTTGACCAGCCGCTTCAGGGTCATGTCATGTTTTTTCAGCTCCCGCTCGCAGATCTCGCGGCCGAGCGCGTAAGCCTTGTCCCGCTCTTCTCGCCGGAGCCAGGACCTGATGCGGGCGCGGGCCCTGCTGGTTTTAACCAGATCGAGCCAGCCCCGGCGGGGACGCTGATTCGGTGAGGTGAGTATCTCGACGATATCGCCGTTCTGCAGCTCGTATTTCAACGGTACAAGGCGGCCATTTACCTTGGCACCGGTACAGCGATTGCCGACTTCCGTATGAATCGCATAGGCGAAATCGATGGGACAGCTCTTGGCCGGGAACTCTTTTACCTCGCCGTTGGGGGTCAGGGCATAGACCTCAGGGTCGTGTAGCTCCCCGCGCAGACTTTCCAGGAATTCTCGGGAATCCTCCACATCCTGCAGCGAAGTGACCAGACTCTTGAGATCCCTGAAGAGCCTGGCGTCCCTGTCGTTTACTTTCTGGCCTTCCTTATAAGCCCAGTGTGCGGCTACCCCTTCCTGGGCTATCCGGTCCATCTCCTCGGTGCGGATCTGGATTTCGATGAAATGATCCCGCGGGCCGACCACAGTGGTGTGCATCGACTGGTAATTGTTAGCCTTGGGCACCGAGATAAAATCCTTGATTCTGCCCGGCACCGGTGACCAGTTGGCATGGATGATGCCCAATGCCTCATAACACTCCTTGACCTCTTCGACGATTATCCTGAAAGCCACCTTGTCATACACCCGCTCGAGCGGAATATTCTGGGCCATCAGTTTCTTGTAGATCGAGTAGAGATGCTTGGGACGGCCAAGAATACGAGATGGGTAGACACTTCCCTGCTGCAGCTTGTCGTAGAGAATGGCGATCATTTCATCGACATAGCTCTGACGCTCGGTAAGCGAGCTCTCCAGCCTGAGGCTGAGGTCCTCATGTTCAGCGGGATAGAGGTATCTGAAGGCGTAATCTTCAAGCTGGCGTTTGAGCCAGTCAATGCCCAGCCGACTGGCCAGCGGGGCGTAGAGGTCCATGGTCTCGCGGGCCACTTCTATCTGCCGCTGTCGGTCGACCAGATCGAGCAGCAGCATATCCTGGAGCCGGTCGATCAGTCGTACCAGCAGGACCCTTATATCCTTGGCCATGGCCAGCAGCATTTTTCTCACGTTCTCCGCCTGACTGGCAAGACGGTTGTTGTACTGAACGCTGGTGATCCTGGTGCTGCCGCTGACGATGTAGGCCACATCCCGGCCGAACTTCTCCTCGAGTTCCTCGAACTGGACGCCGTTTTTCAAGGCGCCGTGAAGCAGGCCGGAGATGATCGTGTCAAGATCCAGGTGCATGGAGGCCAGGGTCGAAGCCACCTCGAGGGCGTGGATCAGGTAGGGCTCCCCGGAAAAATGCTTGCCGCTGTGATGCACCGAGACGGCAAGCTCCCACGCTTCATCGATGGGAGTTAAATCCACATCGTGAAGATAATTGGCGGCTAACAGCTTCAGGCCACCCGGATTAACCGCAGAAGCGTGGTCCATAAATGCATTCACCGGTGCACCGTCTTTTTAATCGGAAAATTTTGCCATGACATGGGAGACGACATCCTCGATACCCACCTCCTCCGTGGTGCCGTTTGCACGCCCACGCACCTCGACCATCGAATTCTCCTTGAAGCGCTTTCCGACCGTTATTCTGAGCGGAAAACCGAGCAGGTCGGCATCCTTGAACTTAATCCCGGGCCGCTCATCACGGTCGTCGATGAAGGCTTCGATTCCAGCATTGTTGAGTTCGTCATAAATCTTTTCAGCCGCGCCACTGACCTCGGAATCACTGAGCCCAAGGTTAAGCACGGTCACCGGGTAGGGAGCCAGCGGTACAGGAAAGATGATACCGTTGTCGTCGTGGTTCTGCTCAATGGCAGCGGCAACGACGCGACTCACGCCGATACCGTAACAACCCATGACCAGGGGCCGTTCGTTGCCCTCACCATCCTGGTAATAGGCATGCATCGATTCCGAATAAGAAGTGCCGAGCTTGAAAATGTGTCCCACCTCAATGCCTTCCACCAATCGTATGGAGCTGCCGCAGGCAGGACACGGATCAGCCTTGGTCAGTTGTCTGAAATCGCCGATTTCCTGTGCCTCAAAATCCCGTCCGTGGTTGACATTCTGCAGGTGAAAATTCTTTTCATTGGCCCCCACCGTAAAGTTCACCATGGTGGTAATCTCCTGGTCGGCGAGCAACCGTATGCGTGAACCGATGGGACCAAGATAGCCGCTGGGCACACCGGTGGCATCAAAGATTTCTTTGTCGTCAGCGGGCCTGACGTCGGTGGCGCCCAGAAAATTCTTGAGTTTGACCTCTTCCAGCTCCCGGTCACCACGCACCAGTACTGCTACCGGTTCATCATCGGCCAGGTAGACGAGGGTTTTGACCAGCTTGTCCGGTGTAATGCCAAAAAATTCGCAGACACTTTTGACCTTGCGCGTGCCGGGTGTCTCAACTTTCACCATTTTCAACTGCTCGGCATCGTGTGTGCGCTCAGCCAGCTTGACCTCGGCTTTTTCGAGGTTTGCTGCCCAGTTGCAATCGTTGCAGACGGCGATGGTATCCTCACCGGTATCGGCAAGCACCATGAACTCGTGGGAAAAGCTGCCGCCAATCGCGCCTGAATCTGCCTGTACGCAGCGGAACTCAAGCTTGCAGCGCTCAAATATTCGGTTGTAGGCATCATACATTTTCCTGTATGACACCTCTGCTGCCTCATCGTCCACGTCGAACGAATAGGCGTCTTTCATGATGAATTCGCGTCCCCTCATGAGCCCGAACCGAGGCCGTATCTCATCGCGAAACTTGGTCTGGATCTGGTAGAGATTCACCGGCAGATCCCTGTAGGAATGCATTTCCTTACGGGCTATATCGGTGATAACCTCTTCGTGGGTGGGACCGAGACAGGACTCCCGCTCGTGGCGGTCCTTGAATCGCAGCAGCTCGGGCCCGTACTTCTCATAGCGGCCCGACTCCTTCCAGAGATCAGCCGGCTGTACCATCGGCATCGACAACTCCTGGGCGCCGGCCCGGTTCATTTCCTCCCGAACGATGTGCTCGACCCTTCTGATGGCCGCCAGGCCATAGGGCAGATAGGTATAAATGCCGGAGGTCAGCTGCTTGATGAAGCCGGCCCGAAGCATCAACTGGTGGCTGATGACCTCGGCCTCGGATGGAACCTCCTTCATTGTAGGAATCAACATCTGTGAATAACGCATGGTTTCCTTTTACACGGATTAATTTGATTTTTCCTGTTCTGCTGTCTGGAGACGCTCGCTTTCCATCTTTTTCAGCTCATCCATGAAGACGCCCAGGAGCTGATCCTCGGGAACCCGTTTGACGATCTCACCTTTCTTGAAAATAATACCTTTACCACGCCCGCCGGCGACGCCGATATCTGCCTCCCGGGCCTCGCCGGGACCATTGACGACGCAGCCCATGACCGCTACCTTGAGCGGCGACTTCATCGTCTGAATATACTCCTCCACCTCCCGGGCCAGTGAGAAGAGGTCGATTCCGGTACGGCCGCAGGTGGGGCAGGAAATGAGCTCAGGCCCCCTTTCCCGGATTTTCAAGGACCGCAGCAGCTCGTAGGCGACTCGGATTTCCTCCACGGGATCCCTGGTCAGGGAAATCCTGAAAGTATCACCTATCCCTTCGCTGAGCAGGATTCCCAGGGCAACGCTCGATTTCACTGTGCCGCCGATCAATCCCCCTGCCTCGGTCACGCCGAGATGCAGCGGATAATCAAGTGTCCTGGAAAGTGCTCTATATCCGCTGATGGTGGTGAGCACATCGGCCGATTTGATCGAGACTTTGATCTCCCGATAGCCGTATTTCTCAACCAGCCTGACGTTTCGTACCGCACTTTCGATCAGGGAACGGGGATTGTCTGCCGTCGGGTAGCCGTATTTTTCAAGCAGGTCCTTCTCGATGGAACCGCTGTTGACGCCGACCCGGATCGGTACCTGGTGATGTTTTGCCGCATCGACCACTTTATTGAGGTTATCGGCACCACCGAGATTGCCCGGGTTGACCCTGATACCCTGGGCACCATACTCCATCGCTGCCACCGCAAGCCGCCAGTCGAAATGAATGTCGGCAATCAGGGGAATGGTGATCTCTTCCCTGATGTGTCGAATTGCCCTGGCTGCGTCCTGATCGGGGACCGCTACTCTTATGATTTCACAGCCTGCAGCTTCGAGCCGATGAATCTGTTCCGCTGTCTTTACCGTATCGGCGGTATCGGTATTGGTCATCGACTGGACACTGATGGGCGCACCTCCGCCAATCAATAGCTCACCAAGTCGAATCTGTCTCGTATTCCGCCTTATTATCATAAATTCTATCCCGATGTCAGCGGACTTACCAGGCTCAATTGTGCGTCGG
>CBFCWR010000170.1:0-6889 GCA_965601575.1 uncultured Desulfofustis sp.
GTCAGGGAGGCAACAAGGGCGATAAGCATCGCCAGGCCGGTGAACAGGCCGAAATAGATGGTCGGCCAGAAATTGGACAGTATCAGGATGGAAAAGCCGACGATGATGATCATCGAGGTATAGTACATGGCGTAGCCGACCGAGTTGTGGGCGCGGTGAAGCGAACCGTAGTAATCGCCGTCTCTGTCGATCTCCTCTCTGAAACGGTGGATGTAGTGAATGGTGTTGTCCACCGCGATACCGATGCTGATCGCCGCGATGGTGATGGTCATCATATCAAGGGGTATGTCGAGCCAGCCCATCACCCCGAGCACGGCTCCTGCTGACAACAGATTGGGAAACAGGGCGATGAGTGCGATCTTCAGCGACCGGAACAGAAACAGGAACATGATCAGCAGGGCCAGGGCCACCACCCCCAGGGTCATGATCTGGGACGCAAACAGGCTCTGGAGCATGTTGTTATAGAGCACCATGGCCCCGGCCAGGTGGACCCTGCTCTCCTCGAGTCCGAGCTTGTGGACAAGATCGTGTTCGACTTCCTGGAGCAGAAGATTTCTCTGCAGCCCATCCAGCGAATCGATGATTCTGACCGTAAAGCGGACCTCGTTTTCTTCGAAGGAGACGTAGGGGGACAGCAGCAGCTCTTCATAATCTTCGGGCAGTTTTGCATAGAGAAGCGCCATATCGATGCTGTCCAGCGATTTTCCGCTGTTGAGCTGTCTTCCTATTTTCAGAAGGGTGCCCAGCGACAGCACTTTGCCGATCTCCGGCCGATTTTCCAGATAGTCGTGAACTTGTTCGATTATTTCCAGGCGATGGTCCATGAACCAGTATTTCCCTGGATCGTCATCTGAGGCACCGCCAATAGAGTCGGAGAGGAAATCGTCTTCGATCGGAAACTCATCGAATTCTTCGTCTTCGCTTTCCTCCTCCTCGAAGGTCTCAAACTGGACGATCACATCCAGCGGGGTGGTGCCGCCGAGTTTCTGATCGATGATCTTCATGCCCTGGTAAATCTCGGTGGACTCCTTGAAATAGTCGATGAAGCTGTTTTCCACCCGTAATTTGGACACGCCCACTATCGTCACTACGGTGAACAGGGCGGTCACCATGAGAATGGCGGTGCCGTAGGTTTCGGTGAGGCGCCCCAGAAAGGCGGTCAATGAAAAGTTGATGAGCCTGCCCTGTGAAGGCGGAGCTGGCTTCTTCAAGAGCATGGCGGCTGCGGGAAACAGCACAAAGGTGAGGGCCAGCGAGATCAGAATGCCGATACTCATCATCCAGCCGAAGTGAATGACCGGCTTGATGTTGCTCAGCATCAGGGAGGTGAAGCCGGCAATGGTGGTGAGCACCGCAAACAGGCAGGGGATGAACTTGGATTGGATGGTCTTGCTCAGCAGGGTGCGGTGATCGGCGTCGGGGAGGAGCAGTTGATATTCGCGAAATCGGACGATCAGGTGAACCGAAATGGCCAGGGTTATGATCAGCTGCAGTGATATGAAATTGGACGAGATCACGGTGACGTCCCAGCCAAAGGTGCCCAGCACCCCGAGCATTGCCACCACCGACAGGAAGCAGCAGAGCATGGGCAGGATAATCCATCGTTTGCTCCTGAAGAACAGACCGAGCATCAGGACCAGCATCAGAAACACACCCAAACCGAATATCCTCAGATCATTTTTAATATAGGTGATCATATCATCGGCGATCATGCTGACGCCGCCGAGATAGAGCTGCCCGCTGGCACGGTGCCCATCCATGATGGCCCTAACGGCCTCGATGTTTGCATGCTGCTGCTCATTCAACAAGACCTGCCGTGTCCGTATTTCGTCGACTAAACGGGCATACTCCTCGGCCTCTGACGATGAAAGCGCTCCGTCCAGTTTTTTATTCAGTAATTCATTTCTGGCGGAAGTAAGTTCGCGGTAGTCGGGATCGATTTTGAGGTTGACGATGATGGCCGTGGTTGTTGCGTCACGGCTGACCAGGAGGTCGCGGTAAAAGGGGCTCCCGGAAAGTTCTTTCTTCGCCAGGCTCTTATCCACCTCCGGCGATTCCAGGTACGGAATTTCGTTTTTCAAAAGCTCTTTGAATGATATCGGCGGGCTCTCCAGCAGAGGAACATCCAAAATGGTGAGCACCGACTCCACTGTTTCGAGCTGGCTCAGGGAATCACGCAGCTCGGCGACGGTGGCAAGATTGGCCTGGTCAAGGAGGTCGCCTGATGTGGGGGTGAAGGCAATCAGTAAAAAGTCCTGGATTCCGTAGCGCTTGTAAATCTCGCGGGCGTAGCGCAAGTCCTGGTCGTTTTCCAGCAGCAGGGTCTCGGTCGAGGCGTCGATCCGGAAATTCCTGCTCTGGTAGGCCAGCAGGCCGATCACCAGAGAGAGAAAAATGATGGTGAAAATTGGCCGGTCGAGAACCCAGCCCGTATACCAGTGCGTGAATCTGCCTTGCTCGTCGTTCATAAACCCCTGCGGTCTGTAGCGTGTGCCGGTATGAATTCAATGTTGAAATAGTCAGTGTCTTTTATCACTGACTATTCAATATTTCCATCGGTAAGGTTGATTGAAGCCAATAATATGAAATTTAATGATGGGTGCCGATTGCCGGAGACCGGTAATTTCTTGACCAACTCATGGGTTCAGGCTGGGTGGGGTCCCACCTGTTGGAAGATTTAACGCGCGGGTCAATCAACCTTTCTGAGGGTTGGATCAGGATCACCAGATCATTATGGTCACCGATGAGCGGATTAGTGGGGCGTCCGCTCAGCTTCTGCATTGGCAGCGGTGAAGTTACAACAATCCTGATTCCTTCATGTCCTGTATGATCAGATCGGTATTCTCCTTGATGACTTTAGCCGCTGAACCCGGGTTGAAACTTCTGGTCGCGCCAGCCCAGATCATATCCTCTGTCTGGGTCGAGAAAACGATGGCTTCAAGTTTTACAATGGTATCCGTGGTGTAATAACCGGGTGTGCTGACATAACGGTGCGACATGCCGTAATATCCGTAAAATCCGTGCCCGTACCCAAATGCGGGCTCATATTCGTACGTGGGAGGGACATAGCGCTCCTTTTCTTCAACGCTCACGAGTTGGGAGATAATAGCGGCATCGGCCCCAACCTCTTTGACCGCCAAGCGGATCTTCTCCTCGGTGTATTTATTGGAGTCGGAAATAACCTGGTGCGCAGGTACCCCTGTGATTCCTTCTTTTTCAAGCCTCTCGGCAAAGTGTGTTTCGTAAGATCTGCGATTGACTTCGTCCTTGTTGACTCCGACGATCAGCACTTTTTGGATCGGCTGGCCCGTGAAGTTCGGATCACTCCAACTGGTAACCAGTTTTGTCGATGAACAACCAGCCAATAGGAGCGAAATCAGGGAGATGATAAAAATTAGTGGAGAAATTCTTGGTCGCAGCATAATGTCACCTTTAGATGTTTGATTATTGTTCCGTGATGTAACTCCACACAATGGTTAGCGGGATTGTGTTCTCGAGTCAAAGACATTAGTCACTGCATGGGATATTGGTCAAGAAGGTCTTGTGTGTATGAAAGATGTGAGTAGACAAGCCGGTGAACTGTCAAAGATCATTTGGGCGGGGGGCAACAGCCGAAGTATTTCCTATCGCAATAGCTGCCGGAGCGATCCAGTACATAAAATCCTGGACAAGTGGACCTCAAGCGCAGCATAATGCGGTAGTTTTCAGTGCGCTGATGTATCATCTCCAGCCCGCGACCACCCAAGGACGCATCAAGAGCCGATACCGGTTCGGAGAAAAGCGAACATATTTAATATTCTGTGATTAACCAGATAAGAGGGATCCATGGAAGACAAGCTGACTCAATTGAAAAAGATGACCGTAGTGGTAGCAGATACCGGTGACATTGACTCGATCAGACAATACCAGCCTGAGGATGCGACCACCAACCCGTCGCTGCTCTTCAAGGCAGCCCAGATGACGCAATATTCGCATCTGGTCGACGACGCCATAAATCTCGGCAAGACATCGGGCAAAAACGGACAGGATCTGCTCGATACCATCCTGGATCAATTGGCGGTCAATTTCGGCAAGGAGATACTCGAGATAGTGCCCGGGCGCATCTCCACTGAAGTCGATGCGAGGCTTTCCTTCGACAGGGAAGGAACCATCGCAAGAGCGAGAAAGCTGATAGATCTTTACGAACAGGCGGGAATTGAGCGAAACAGGATTCTGATCAAGATCGCCTCGACCTGGGAAGGCATCAGGGCAGCTGAGATTCTCGAACAGGAACAGATCAACTGCAATCTGACCCTGCTCTTCGGCTTTTCCCAGGCGGTCGCCTGTGCCGAGGCCGGAGTATTTCTGATCTCACCGTTTGTCGGCCGCATTCTTGACTGGTACAAGAAAAACGAGGGGGGCGACTATTCTGCGGAAACTGATCCAGGCGTCCTTTCGGTGACCAGGATCTACCGCTATTACAAGAAGTTTGGCTACAAGACCGTCATCATGGGCGCCAGTTTCAGGAACACCGGCGAAATCGAGCAGCTGGCCGGCTGCGACCGGCTCACCATCGGCCCCAATTTTCTCGAAGACCTCAGCAATGACCAGGCCCCGCTGAGCCGCAAGCTCTACCCGGATATGTCGCAGCAGGACGATCTCGAGCGTCTCCAGCTCGATGAAAAGACCTTTCGCCTGCTGCTCAATGATGACGCGATGGCCACCGATAAGCTGGCGGAAGGCATCCGGAACTTCAGCGCCGATCTGATCAAGCTGGAGAATTTCATCAAAGAGCGGATGGCTGGTTAGCTAAGAGTCCAAAGTCGCAGCAGATAATCAATTTCCTTCGTATATGGCCACCTAACCTGGGTGTAGCGGGCCACCGGCGAGATGAGGTGCAAAGATGATGAAAATCGATCGGACCATTGGCGTGCTCTGGGACATGGATGGCGTGATCACCGACAGCGGCGAAGCCCATTTTATTTCCTGGAAAAAAGCCCTGGACCAGCATGGCATCGCACTCTCCAGGGAGTTTTTCCACAAGACCTTTGGTATGAACAACCGCGGGATTCTGTCGCTCTTGTTCGAGCGCGATGCGACCGAGCGAGAAGTTGACGAAATCGGCGGCTTGAAAGAAGCGCTCTTCAGAAACGACATACAAGGGACGCTCGAGCTGCTGCCCGGCGTTGTCCAATGGCTGCAGCGCTTCACACAGGCGGGAGCTCTTCAGGCCGTGGCCTCCTCGGCGCCGCGGGAGAATATCGATGCGATCGTGGCCGAGCTTGGCATTGGAGACATGTTCCAGGCGCTCGTTTCGGGGGCGAAGCTCTCCGGCAAACCCGACCCCGCCACCTTTATGCGGGCGGCGGAACGTCTCGATCTTGTCCCCGGCGATTGTCTGGTCATCGAGGATGCGACGGTGGGGGTCGAGGCCGCCCGGAGGGGCGGAATGAAATGCGTTGCCGTCTGCACGACACATCCCAAAGAAGATCTTCAGGAAGCTGATATCGTGGTCGACCGCCTGACGGATCTTACCCCGGTCGACCTTCAGTCCCTTTTCGGCGGTTGATCAGAGCAACAGCACCCCTCAATGGCACTTGAGCCTGAAGTTGGCCGCCGTGCTGATCTCGATATAGCTTGCGCCCTGGCGTGGTCCGAAGCTTCCGGCCAGGATGACGATCAGGTCGTCGTCATGAAAACGGTTTTCCTCTATCAGGCGGCAGACCGATTGCTGCAGGGGAGCACCGTTTCCCAGGTCCATGGGGATGTAGTCCGCATAGACGCCGTAGGAGAGTGACAGCAGCCGCATGACCCGCCGGTTGTACACCTGGCCGTAAATGACGTTGGGACCGCGATAGGCCGACAGCGCCCGGATCGACATGCCGGTGAGCGAGTCGGCGACGATGGCCTTGGTATTCAACCGCAGGGCGGCCTTGACCGCAGCTTTGGCCAGGTAGGCTGCCACCTTGTACTTCTTGGTGTAGCTGACATCGACGAAACCCTGCCGCTTGCTTTCCACTTCCAGCGCGATCTTGGCCATGATTCTGACCGCCATTTGCGGATATTGACCGTTGGCCGTCTCGCCGGAAAGCATCAGCGCGTCGGCGTGGTCCAGGCAGGCGTTGGCGACATCCGAGACTTCTGCCCTGGTGGGGCGGGGCGAAGCGATCATCGAGTGCAGCATCTGGGTGGCGACGATCACCGGTTTTCTCCGTTCGATGCACTCTTGAATGATGTTCTTCTGGATCAACGGGATCTGCTCGGTGGGGATTTCCACCGCCAGGTCGCCACGGGCGATCATGACCCCGTACACATGGTCCAGTATCTCGCTGAGATTGTTGACCCCGTCAGAGTTCTCAATTTTGGCGATGATCTTGATGGGCGAGTCCGTCTCGTCCAGAATCTCCTGGACGGCCAGGACGTCTTCCTTGTTGCGTACAAAAGAATGGGCGATGAAGTCCAGGTCGTGTGCCGCGGCAAAGCGGATGAAGCCCTTGTCTTTTTCACTCAGGGCCGGAAGCTTCACATGCACCGCGGGGATATTGATGCTCTTGCGCTCCAGGATGACGCCGTCATTCTCAGCCGAGCAGTAGAGGTAGTGCTCGTCTTTTTCGTGGACCGCAAGGGCGATATGGCCGTCATCGATGAGCACCGAGCTGCCCACCGGGACATCCCTGACAAAACCGTGATAGGACACGCAGATAATGTCGTTGTAGGAGGACCTATCCGGCTCACTGCTGATGCGAACTGCGTCGCCGTACCTGACCGGAAGCGGGTCAATGGCGCGGTTGGTTCTTATTTCCGGGCCCTTGGTGTCGAGCAGAATGCCGATCTTGTCCGAGACGGCACGGATGTTGTCCACCACCACCTTGGCATCGTCGTGGCTCATGTGGGCTGTGTTCAGGCGGGC
>CBFCWR010000171.1:0-6883 GCA_965601575.1 uncultured Desulfofustis sp.
CATCATCTCGGCGTTGAGGGCCCGATACTTGAGCAGCCCTCGTAATATCCTTCTTCTGGCGCGAAATTTTTCCGCCGGGTGGAGGTGTTCCGGCGTGTCGACAGAGAGTTGGGGAATCTTGAAGTGACGGCTCGCGGGCAGGCTTTTCTCCACCATGGCGCCTAGCGATCGGCTGCCAGATTTCGGTATGCGTATAACGGCGTACAGTTTCAAACCTTTAGCCATCTCAGCATGTCAATCAGGAAAACCAGGCTCCAGCAAACCGTCCGCAGCCAGTTGGTGGTAACCAGCCGGTGTACATTATGTTGATCATAGCCGTTATCCAACTTACGGTGCAGGGGTACCGAAATAATAATGGTTACCCCCCAGACAACTCCAATCAATAGAGTGTGCAGGACAGCGATGGTTCCCGGGGCAGCAACAAGCTGGTACAGGGCCAGAGCGGCCTGGCCGAGCATGAGTGGTCCGACGATATAGGACATACGGGTTGCGTAGTTTTTGTGCAACTCCGCAAACCTGCCCTGATCCCATCCGTGCATGCCTGGATAAATGATGATTTGAACCAGCCAGATCAGCACCACCAGACCGGCGTTGATCGTACTGTAAAGAAGAGCCATTGACTGAATGATTTTTCCTGCTTCGAGCAGCCCTTCAGCGCCGCGAAGCGATCAACTCCATCTGGCGGGCGACATCAAAATCCTTGGCGGTGATCCCCCCCGCGTCATGGGTCGTCAATTGCACCGTAACCCGATTATAGACGTTACTCCAGTCCGGGTGATGATTTTTACGCTCGGCAATGAACGCCGTCTCCGTCATGAAGCCGAACGCTTCCCTGAAATTTCGAAAACTGAAAACTCGTTTCAGACTGTTGTCGACTACCGTCCATTCGGAATGGGACTCCAGGAAGTCATCAATTTCTGCTGCGGTTGCCTTATCGGTTGTCATCATATTCTCCTTATTTGTTGTCGATAGGGCCTTAAATCGGCGGTCACTAATAGAGTAGTTCATCCCGGCAAGAAAACCAGTATGGATGTCAGAAGCCAGATCAGAACTGGCCAATTACAACCATCTTCATATTACCTTTGCATCGAGGGAGATAACCCTTACATTGAGACATGCTGTGCCAGGTCGTGCCCGCCGGGAATCCGCTGATACCCTCCCTGCTGGTGGCTGGCGGCGATTCAGGTCTGGTCGCAGATGAAAAACAGGAAATGCTTACAGGAGAATAATGGTCCCCTCTCAGCGTGACAGTGCGCGCCGCGCCTGGATTATCTGGGCCTCCCTGCTGGCTCTTTTTCTGGGTGCCCTGGATGCGCTGGTGATGACCGCGGCCATGCCGACCATCATTGCCGAACTTGGCGGCCTGCACCTTTACGCCTGGACTTACACCAGTTACTTTCTGGCCCGAGCCGTAGCGCTCCCGATTTTCGGCAAACTGGCTGACATGCACTCCACCAGAGGGTTATTCCTGTCCGCCATCGGGCTCTTTCTTGCTGCCTCGATAGCGGCCGGCTGTTCACCCTCCATGGAATTTCTGGTGGTCGCCAGAATTTTTCAGGGAATTGGCGGTGGTGGTATCTTCGCCCTTGTCTACGTGGTACTCACCGATGTCTCGGCTCCCGAACAAAGGGCCAGAACCATCTCTTTTGCCAGCCTGGTGTGGGGTGTCTCCAGTCTGATCGGCCCAACCCTGGGAGGATTTATCGTAACCTGGTTCTCCTGGCGCTGGATCTTTTTCATCAACATCCCGCTGGGTCTGTTCTCTTTGTACGGCATTGCCGCACATTTCCAGGAATTCCGGGAAAAGACTGCCGGGAAAAAACTGGACCTCCTCGGCGCACTGCTCCTCTCGGGCTTCATTCTCGGTCTGCTGATTCTGATTATGACCGGGGGAAGAGAACTTCGGGTCTTCTCCCTCCCCTATTTTCTTATTGGAATCGTCACCCTCATTTCAGGGGTATGGTTCTATAGGGTTGAAGTGCGTGCGGAGAATCCCATGCTCAATTTAAACTATTTCAAGGATCCTTCCTACGCCCTGGGAAATATCCTGGTTTTCTTTTCCAGTTTCGCCATCTTCTCACTTTTCGCGTACGCCCCGATACTGCTTCAGGGAGCACTCTCCCAAACCCCGATGCAAGTTGGTTACGCGATGCTCTCTTTGAGTCTCGGCTGGTCGATTGGCGCTTTCGTGATAGGCAGGAATGTGCTTTGGGTAGGCTACAAGAAAGCAATCGTGGGCGGCGCACTGCTCGTGGTTATCGGCACCGGTATGACCCTTGGATTCTCGCGCACCACGAGTCTGGGTGAGTGCTTTATTGCCTTTCTGATCGTCGGACTGGGGATGGGTTTTGTCTCTTTGACTACCCTGCTGGTGGTGCAGGACAGTGTCGAACGCGCCAATCTGGGCGTGGCCACATCCTTCCACCAGTTTTCACGAACAATGGGAGGTACGATCGGTGTTGGACTCTGCGGCGGTATTGTCACCGACAGGCTTATCAGCGAATTGACCGCTGCCGGCCAGAAACTTCCGGATCAGCTGATTGGGATGCTCAAGGAGAGCATGGCAAATCTATTTCAACAGGAGTTTCAGGCAAAGGTACCGTACGGCATGCAGGCAATGCTGCAGGATGCGGTATTGACGGGTGTCTACCTGGCCCTGGTGATTGTCTTCGTGGTCTCCCTGCTCAATCTGGGGCTGTCATTGCTGCTCCCAAAAAAGTGATCGCTAAACGGGAACAATCAATGGTCGATGCGACAGGCTCCCTTTTCATCTGCGCAGAGTGCATTAGATTCTCATTAATTCGAATTTGACACTCATCAGGAGACTTACCATGAGATCTATCGTTCTTTACCTGGTGCTGGCCGGTGCGGTGGCAACCCTGCTGGGGTGTGCGCCCTGCGAAGAATGCGGGTCGCTGAAACGGCAGAATGAAGTTACCTACCTGTTCTTGAACAACGAAATTATTCCCGGCTATGACTACTACTACAACGGCAGAGATCAATGGCCGTCCGCTATTATGGCCATCGACCCCAGCTATTCCATAAAATCTGATTTCTGGAAACCGGTCAATCTCGAAGGAGAAGAGTTGTCCGCCTGGATCAAAAGGACCACCCTCTGGAAGCCGTCGCGTCGAACCAGCCTCAACGGAGCTGAGATACTCGATCCGAGCGGTAAACGGGTTGGGGTATTCTTCTCAAAATTTGACAACCTGGTCACCAAATTCGACGCCGACAACGTCATCCAGGTCTATCCCCCGAATTACCGAGCCGGAACGGGAAGGGGGGCCACCAGCAGGGACAGGAATGATTAAAGAGGTTTGGGAGATCACGCGACTTGTGGAGAAACGCACCACATAGACAAGCCCATTTCTGCCCGATTATAATCCGTCTGATTCTCCTATTTACCCAACCAAGTGAATCCCGATCACCCGCCACGCCTCGATGAGGAGGTACAGAAGCAGGCCATCAGTGAACTGATTGGTATCGAACCCGTATTTTCAGAGGTGGTTGAGAACTACGGTCTGCCTCCTTTCTGGCAGAGAGAGGAAAACTTTGGTTCCTTGATCCAGATAATCCTCGAACAGCAGGTTTCGCTCGCCTCAGCCCGGGCAGCCTATGACCGACTATCAACAGTGCTGGGGCAGGTGACCCCGGACAATGTCCTGAAACTGAGCGATAACCAGTTAAAAGAGATCGGCTTCAGCCGACAGAAGTCTTCCTTTGCCAGAAATCTCGCCTCGGCACTGTTAGACGGAGATCTCGACCTGGCCCACCTGAAAACCCTTCCAGATGATCAGATCAGAGCTGCGCTTACGGCGATAAAGGGAATCGGCATCTGGACGGCCAATATTTACCTGCTCATGGCCATGCGGCGTCCCGATATCTGGCCTCGTGGGGACATCGCTCTGGCCGCCTCCTATCAGCAGTTGAAACAACTGGCCCAGCGGCCAGATAATGATGAGATGGCGCGGATCGGCAAGGCCTGGAGTCCGCACCGCTCGGTGGCCGCACGGTTGCTCTGGCACAATTACCTGTCCCGTAAAAACACCTCCCCTAAAACAGCCGTTTGAGCAGGTCTCCGGCAGCCTCCTGCAGCTTTTTCTGGCCGGCCTGATTGACCAGATCGGTAACCGCCCGCTGCACAGTCTGAGCTGAAATATCGGGGCTGGACAGCGTTCCGCCTATTGGCACGTGGATCGTCGTGCCCTCCAGGTAGTTGTACAGATCACCGCCGACCAATCGTTCGGTGACCTCCGCCTGGGCCAGATAGTCAATGGTAGTATCGAGTCCCAGACTACCGCTGATAATCAGCTCGGAGTCGCTCAGATTGGTGCGCAATGGGTTGGTGGTGATCCGGCCGTCCTTCCCCTCGAAGCGTATCTGCCTGCCGCTCAGATCGATGCCCGATTCTTCGACTCGCAGGACCTGCAGCAATGAACCTATCAGGGCGGATGATTCAAGCCGGACTTCGTTGAAATCCATAAATCCAGAGAACTGCAGATCATCGAGGCTGTCCCTGCCGAGCGGCCAGGTGAAGCGTTCGAGATTGAGATCGACCGTACCGCTCATCTGACTGGCGCCCATGAACAGTGGGTGGATACGGGCCAGAAGCTGATTTGCCATGTCCCTGGTGATCTGCATCCGATCCAGCACCAGGGAGTTGTCGGGAATGGTCAGTACCGGCGGTTCGCTTCTCATATCGACATGCGGTCTGAGCAGCAGGCCGCCCTGGTTCACTCTGCCCTGCAACTCAGCCACGGCAAGACCATCAGTGACAGTCACCGGGATTTCCAGGGTGCTGAGCTCGACCCCGAGAACCCTGATCAGCTCTGCCTGGAATGAACCGTTAAAATCGGTATGCCGCCACCAGTGCTGTCGCTGTTCGGGGGTGAGTGAGCCTTTCAGCTCAAACGGACGGGCGGACTTGCCGGCCATCTCCAGATCGATCTCTGAAAAGGTCCTTACCAGCGCTGCAATGCGAGCCAGATCCATGCCGAGGTTTCCTTTGAAACCAAATTCGGCCGCCTTGCCACTGCTGTTGTTCCAGAAACCGGCGGCATCGAAATCGAGCAGAGACGAAACGAAATTGAACTGGTTCAGCTCCATGTGTCCGCTGGTCGGATTTCTCAACCCGTCGACCTGCACCTCTACTTTTTCGTTGGTAAATGCCTGCAGCTCTTTGTTAGAAAGGCTGAAGTCGATCAGATCGGCGCTGATTCGATATTTGTGGTCGACTCCCTGTTGTGCCTCGGCGATCCAGTTCAGATCGATGGTAGCGGCGGTTGAAACGTCAGGCGGAAGAGTGAACCAATCGGCCACGGCAGCGAGTATGGTGGGCAGATCAAAACGGGCTTGTCCCGTGGTATTGAGGGTGTCAAGCGGGGTGGACCAATCGTCGACGGCCAGGCGCTCCAACGCGACTGCGCCATTGGCAGAGTTTATCTGCACAGGACTGAACGAGGCTGATTTTTTCACCATGTCAACCACACCCGAGGCCTCGATCATCAGTTTCTTGTCGCGATAGGTCTTACCCTCCTGGGTGAAGACAAAATCGGCTATTTCGGTGCGCAGGGAGGCAAGATCTATTTTCTCCGGTGAATAATCCATGGTCAGCGATGACGAGTCCATGCCGCCGAAGTTCAACCCCGCCGGCAGAAGCTCCATGGCATTGCAAAGCTCGGCAAGCATAGCCAGATTGGTCTTGCCGGTAAAGGCCAGCTCTTTGGCTGTGGTGGTCGCCACATCAAAAGATGCAGCCTGGACAGTACCGCTGCCGAGCCAGCTCTGGTAGCTGAATTGAGGCCTATCGATCGAGGCGAGCGCGCCGTCAGCTCCAAGGGTTACTGCGCTGGAGCCTTCAATGGTCAGCGTACTTTCAGGGATCAGATTTGCCTCTCCCTTGCGCACCGATAGTTTTGAGGAGTCGACCGATAGGTCGTCAACGAGAAACCTGCCGTCAGCTCCCGAGACAGTGGCTTGCACCCGTGATTCACCGGCCATCGCAAATGGTGTGGGAAGCACCTTGAGATTCTTGAGCATGCCCCCCAGATCTCCCAAACGCACACGGCTGTCGGTTGAAATCTCGCCGATACTCCGGATCAATTTGTCGCCGCCAAGTACGATGTCCTTGGCCCTCAGCGACCCTTGACCAAGCCAGGTCTGGTAGGCCAGACCCCCATCGGCAACACCGCTGAACTCGAATTCCTGGGAGAGCAGGATGTTGGCGGCGCCGGATAGTTGTAACGGCTTGCGGGGAATGATCACGATGTCGCCCTGTTTGACCATCAAGTTTTCGGCATTAACCTGTGTCTCCATATTTACTGTGGCGTCATCTGTTCGCTGTGCCGCCAGAGAGAGCTCGAGACGTCCTTCCGCCATGTAGTTCTGCAAAGCGATAAATTTTGATATTTCTTTCAGGGCCGCTCCAAGATCTGCTTTGAGGGATAGCCGCATGTCGTTGAAATCACCCTGCCCTTCGCCTTCCAGAAAGGATGAGCGAACCGCGAAGTTATCCAGGCGAATCCCCCCCGCACCCTGCTGACCATCGAGACTCAGGGTGAAAGGTTCATCCAGGGATATATTCTGGCCTTCCCGAATGCCGGCCAGTCCCTCTACCAGGGCTTCGCCGCGAAACCTGTTTTCCCCTTCGAGCGACTGCAGTTGTCCATCCAGTGCCAGATTTCCACCCGTGATCTGCAGCCCTTCCTGCAGATTCAATGTGTGTGGTATCTGACTGGCCACTTTCTGCAAATCTACGCGCAGACCGGTTTCGAACTGCAGCGGTCCGTGTGCGGCGACGGCTGCTTTCAGGCTGCCGCTGGCCAGCGGAGACGAAAGAGTGAGCGATGATATTTCCAGACTATCCGTTCCGATCTTAGAGGCG
>CBFCWR010000172.1:0-6875 GCA_965601575.1 uncultured Desulfofustis sp.
GGGGAGTGTTGCGAATCAACTCCACATAGGTCCTGGCGCAGAGCTTGAAGAAGAGCCTTTTGGATGTCCTCAGTATGCCGATTACCAGGCCAAGTACTCCGGCGAGCAGCATTCCCCAGATCGATAACTTGATGGTGGTGAAGAGCCCCTGCAGGAGTATGTTCGGAAGCCACCGGCCGCTCTGCTCGTCGTAGCGGACCATGTAGGTGGGAATGACCGACCAGTTCCAGTTATAGTTGAGGGAAAAGAAAAGGCGATAGAGAATGAAAGTGAAAAATCCGATCAGAATTGCGATCAACAGGAGATTAAGCCAGAACAGCCTGGGCGAGGAACTATTCATCATCGATCCGTCTGCGGCTACCGCCTGGATTGGCCATCCCGGCTGCAGCCGCAGAGGAGATTAATCAGATACCGGGGTTACTCGACCTGATCGGCCCAGTCCCGGGTTTCAAACCAGTATTCGTGCCGTTCTTTGAGCCAGCCTTCCAGATCGACGCCGGTGATCCATGAATTGAAAAAGGCCAGTGCGTCGGGGTCCCCCTTGCGTAGCGCAAAGCCAATAGGCTCCCTGGTGAAATTGCCTTTGATCGGTAGAAAGAGTGTGTCTTCGTACTGCAGGGCCTCGAACGCAGGCCGCGGAGCGGAACCGACTACGGCGTGGACTTTGCCATTTCTGAGTTCCTGGTAAGTCTGGGTCTCGTTTTCAAACATTCTCAAAGTCGCCTCAGGCAGATATTTCTTGGCGGCGATAACCGCAGTAGTTCCCAGTTTCACCGCTACCTGCACATCCTTTTTATTGAAGTCATCGAGAGATGAAAAGCCGGAGGCAAGCTCCTTGTGAGCAACTATCGACATGCCTGAGTAGTCATAGGGGCGAGTGAAATTTACTTTTAAAGCCCTCTTGGGAAGGATACCCATGCCCCCGATGATGACATCGAATTTACCCGTGAGCAGAGCCGGGATAATGCCCGACCAGGCAGTGGGCACAAATTCGACTTTGACGCCCATATCGTCGGCAAGGCGCCGGGCGACGTCAATTTCAAAGCCGATGAAGGTGCCATTCTTGTCTTTCATGGCCCACGGCTGAAAGGTGTCCATGCCGACTTTGAGCACGCCGCGCTTGAGGATCTGCTCGATCACACTCGATTGCGCGATATCCTGTTGAACAGACGCTGAATGAGCGCTGACCGTACTGATACAGAGCATCAGGGCCGCGGTAAGAAGATAGAGCAATAGATTGTTCTTCATTGATTTTCTCCTAACTGAACATTGTCTTAAAGGACGAAAACGCCTGGTTGATTAAGATTTCGGATTAGTACCGTTTGAGACGGTTCTCTAAAAATGCAACGAAAAAAGACAACGTTACAGTAATCACCAGGTAGAGAATGGCAACGGTAAACCAAATCTCGAAGGTCAGAAAAGTTTCTGATATCAAGGCTTGAGCTTGCATCGTGAGATCATAAATGGCGATGGTGGAGACCAGGGCCGAGTCTTTTACGAGAGATATTGCCTGACTGGTTAATGGTGGTAAAATCGTGCGGATGGCCTGGGGCAGGATGATCAGCCGAAAAATCTGGTAGCGGTTGAGGCCGAGACTTGCGGCAGCCTCGATCTGCCCCTGTTCCACCGCAAGTATCCCTGATCTGAAAATTTCCGAGGCATAGGCGCCTTCGAACAGGCTCAAGGCAAGGACTGCAGCGGGAAAACGGTCGAGTCCCAGGACCGGCCCAAGCACGAAGTAGATGAAAAATATCTGAATCAACAGGGGAGTGTTGCGGACTAACTCAAGGTAGCTGCGGGCAATAATCCTGCCCATCACCAGATCTGAAAGCCGCAGCACAGCGGTCAGCAGGCCAATTAAAAAGGCAAGGACGAGGCTTATCGCCGATATTTTCAGAGTCACGCCGAGGCCGAAAAGAAGCGGCCCTGCTTTAAGTCCTTCCGCAGTTGTTTCGATGATAAATTGAGGGACCTGATACCATTGCCAGTTATAGCCAAGATTCTCAAGGCCTCTGGAAAACAGGTATCCGAGTATGAGAAGCAGAACAAGAAACTGGAGAATGTCCTTGTAAGGAGATCTCAGCAGAGACCGGTTGGATGTATGCTGTTCTTCCACACCGGCCATCGGGGCTACTTTTTATTCTTTTCCTCGGCGCGCATCTCCTTGACCGTCTCCGTCAGGGTGCGGAAATCGATCTTGCCGCTGCCCATCTTGGGAAGGTCCTCGATGACCATGAACTCTTTCGGCAGGGCTATCTTGGGCAGCTGTTCGGCCAATTGTTTGAGCATTGGTTTCTGATCGAGCTTCTCGGTGGTGACGGCGACGATGCGTGCACCTTTGGTGGAGTCGGGCACTTCAACCACACAACACTGTACGTCTTCCGGGAGGATTCTCTCGAGCACCGATTCGATCTTGACCAGCGACACCATCTCACCGCCGATTTTCACAAAGCGCTTGACTCTGCCGACGTGCCAGAGATAACCATCCTCGTCGAGGTTGCCCATATCACCGGTGTCATACCAGCCCTGGCGAATATGCAGAGAAGTCTGTTCGAAATCGTCGTAATAGCCCAGCATCACGTTATCACCCTTGACCAGGATGCGGCCGTCTTCTCCGGGGCCGCACTCCTTGCCGGTTTCGTAATGCTCAATACGGACCTGGACGCCGGGAATTGGTTTGCCGACGCTTCCCGGACGGTTGCTTTCCGGAATATTGGTGGATATGACCGGTGAGCACTCGGTGGCCCCGTAGCCTTCATAAAGGGTCTGCTCATGCTTCTCCTTGTATGCTTCGCGCAGCGCCTCCGGGCACTTGTCGGCGCCAACCAGGGCTATCCGCAGGGAGTCGAAATCGCCTTTTTCCGATCTTCTCAGATACCCCCAGAAAAAGGCCGGGGTTCCTACCAGCAGAGTGGCTTTGTGATCCCGCGCCAGTTCGCAGATTTTGCGGTATTCAAGAGGGTTGGCATAGGTCAATATTCTGGCTCCGTGATAGATGGGAATCCAGAAATTTACGGTCAGTCCGAAGACATGAAAATAGGGCAGGGTGGAAAGAAATATGTCTTCAACGTTGAATTCGAAGCATTCCGAGCAGGAAGCCACGTTGGCGAGGATATTCTTATGGGAGAGCTGTACGGCCTTGGGATCCTTTTCGCTGCCGCTGGTAAACAGGATGACGGCGATATCATTTTCCGTGCCTCCGCGGACGATGGATTTGATCATGCCAACTGGCAGCTTGGAGATCAGCGCAGCCCTGACCTTTTGCAGTCCGCTGATCGACTCCATGATATCCTCGATGTAGACCATACCGTCCACATAGGGGCATTCGATCTTCTCGAGCAGCGCTTTGGAGGTGATGATGGTCCGAAAGCCGCATTTTTTCTGGGCATATTTGGCATTCTGGTCGGCTCCGGTGGAGTAATTGATCATCACCGGCGTGCGACCGCTCATCAGCGCCCCTATTTTAGCCAGGATGCAACCGGCTGAAGTAGGCAGCATGATGCCGATGAAGCCACGTTCGTATTTCTTCAGTATCGAGGCCAGCAGGAGAGAGGCGATGAGCGACCGGGAATAGCTCAGTTTCCTGTTGGTGGTAAAATCCTCGATAGCCGGATTTTCGCCGCGTTGCTTGGCGATATCGATAAATCGATGATGTAGAAGCACCTCCCTCTCCCCCTCTTTACTTTTTCTTCTTTTTCGACGATCCGCTCAAGTGGACCGTACCCTCCGTCTCCATTCTATCTTCCAGGAGTTTATAGGCCACGTAGTATTTGAGTATATTGCTGACATATTGCACCGTTTCCCGGCCAATCCGCTTGGCGGCAACCACCTCGACGTTGCCGAACCACTGGTTTGGGTCAAGCCCCATCTCTTTTGCCTCGGCCCGCATCTTAGCGACCTTGGCCGGCCCGGCATTATAGGAAGCAAAAGAAAACAGGGCTCGGTTCAACTGATCGAGCTCCGGATCTTTGCTGAAATAGTTGTCGGCCATGAAATGGAGATATTTGGTACCTGCATGGATATTGGGATCGAGCTCATAGATATCGGGAATTCCCACATTTTTATCTTTGGCAGTAGAGGGCAGGATCTGCATGACGCCGACCGCTCCGGCTTGGCTTTTAAGGTTCTGGTCAAGCTTTGACTCCTGGTAGGCGAGAGCGGCGAGCATGAGATGGTCAAAATCATACATTTCACCATACTTTTTAAAGAACCTCACCGTAAGGTTGAAACGCTGCATATGTTCATTGTAGATCGAATTGGTGATGTAGTCGGTGTCCTGCAGGTAGCGTTTGAGAAGGATATTTCCCATCAGGGTCCCCTGCTTATGATCTTTTACGAACTCATTGACCGCAGCCATCAGCTTGGGACTGTTCTTGCGCATGGCCCAGCCGATCTTTCCCTCGGTGCGAAACTTGATCTCCGGATGCAGTTGAATGTTGTTAAAAATCTGGGCCCAGAACTCACCCTTGTGACTGTCTATGACCATGAACCCGATCAATCCGGCATTGAGCATTTCGAGCAGGTCCTCATCCTCGAGGTTGTCGTCCGCCTCGACTATTTTGACTTCTTTTTTGTTCAGAGATTTCAGGGTTTCATTGAGTTTGAGCAGGCTCGCGTAGTAACTGCTCGACTTTCTCGCATGTATTTCTTTACCGGCCAGATCGAAAATCGAATTGAGGTTGTCGTCTCCCGCCTGGGTAACAAGAATCTCATCCACTCCCGTACCCAACGGATCGGAGAAATCCACCTGAGCCAACCGTTCTTCAGTGATGGTGAGATTGCCGACCGCCAGATCCCCCTTGCCGGCAACCAGCATTGGCAGAAGTTTTTCCCTCGGGGTGGGGATGACCACCGTATGAATCTTCAAGGTCTTGGTCTTAAATTTTTCATTGATGAATTTATCAAAAAGTTTGACCAGTTCATAGCTGGCGCCCCGCGGTTGAGCGCCATCGAAATAATAGAAGGTTCTTGAATAAGGCATCAGAACCCTGATTATGCGTTCCTCGGCCATCTCGTCGAGGTCTCCAGTAAACTTCCTGATCTTGATGGGGAATTCCCCATCTGTGGCTTTCTGGTCAGATTCAACCGCCAGGCTGTAATGAGCCGTGGTGATTGCGAGGAGTTGAGTCATTATCAGTACTGCAAGGGCACGTAGAATCATGATCGTTGTCTGGTATGTGAGCTTTGCGGGCTCATTCGTTGGTGTCAGCCGTCATCGTCGACAGCTCTTCTTTCACTTTTACTCCAAGCTCGGGAAATCTGGCGGCCTGGGAGATGAGATTGCCTCGCCCCTGGCTGAGCTTGTTCAGGGCCCTGTCATAGCTGTCTTTGCAGTTGTCGAGCTGGAGGCCCAATTTTTCCATATCTGCGAGGAATCCCCGCAACTTATTGTACAGGGAGCCTGCTCTTTCTGCAATTTCCACCGCATTGCGACTCTGACGCTCGTGCTGCCAGAAATACTCAACCATGCGCAGGGTGGCCAGCAAGGTTGAAGGAGAGACGATAATCACTTTCCTGGCATACATTTCGGAAAGCAGCTTTTCCTCACTCTGAAGCGCGGAGGTAAATGCCCCTTCGATGGGAATAAACATGAGGACAAAATCCAGTGTGCGGAGCCCTTTGAGTGAACTATAATCTTTCTGGCTCAGAGATTTTAAATGGCTGCGGATGGAACTGAGATGCTCATTCAATCCATCTTGTCGCTCAGACTCGCTGTCGCCATTGACATATTTGCTCCAGCCGGTCAGTGACATTTTCGAATCGATGACGACATCTTTCCCATCGGGCAGATGGATAATTACATCGGGCCGCAACAGCCGGTTCTCGTCGTCCCGCAGAGCGGTCTGGGTCTCGAATTCATGTCCATTTCTCAGTCCCGTGTGTTCGAGTACCCGCTCGAGAATAATCTCCCCCCAGGTTCCCTGCTGCCGGTTATCGCCTGAAATCGCCCGGCTTAAGCGCACCGCCTCATCGTTGATCCTGTCATTGAGTTTTCTCAGATTAAGGAGCTCTTGCTTAAGCGAGGAGTGATCTCTTGATTCTTCCAGAAATATGGTCTCAATACGATCGCGAAAACTATTCAGCTGTTCCTGGTATGGTTTGAGCAGGTAATCAATTTTTTCACTGTTCTGGCGGGTGAGAATCCGGGTTTTTTCGTCGAAGATCTCGTGGGCGAGATTTTTGAATTGCAGGCGCATATCTTCGCCTGCGGCCTGCAGCAGATTGATTTTTTCTTCTCTGAACCGGGCTTCGAGTTCGATTTTTTCCCTGAATATGTTGTGTTCGACAAGCAGTTCCCGGTAGCGCCTCTTCCACTTGACAAGCAACGGGATCATCAGGGAAACACAGAGCAGTGCCCCGAGACCGGCCCAGAAGATTGGCACAAACTGACCAGTCAACAGAGATTCCAAATAAGAACCCAGTTTGTCTGCAAGAGTCATTCAGATCATTGGCAGAGCATTTTACTGCTCTGCCGGAAGTACATCAGAATTTCCGGCGGGAAAGAACCAATTATCCCAGAGGACCTCGCAACTTCCTGCCGCCCAGGATATGCATATGAATGTGAAACACGATCTGACAGCCGTCCGGACCGTTGTTGAAAATAACACGGTAGCCGTTTTCGAGACCTTCTTTTGCCGCAAGCTCAGCACCAGTCCGCACTAGTTTACCGACTAACTGGTCATCTCCCTGATCGATTTCGCTCAGATCGCTGTAATGTTTTTTAGGGATGACCAGAAAATGGGTCGGCGCCTGGGGAGAAATATCTCTGAAGGCCAGGACAGCATCATCTTCGTAAATTTTATCGGCCGGAATCTCTCCAGCTATGATTTTGCAGAACAGGCAGTCACTCATGATCACTCTCCTTTTCTGAATTG
>CBFCWR010000173.1:0-6844 GCA_965601575.1 uncultured Desulfofustis sp.
GAATCAGCAGTTGTATTGTTACCGGCCAAAGCCAGATGTAGACGATGAATTCGCTCCACTCCATTATTTCCTGCAAAATGAGGGGGTCAGAGCCAGGACAACTGCTATTGAAATCATGAAACCACTGAGGCCAAGAAAACCCAGCCAGCCGAAACCGTGATCGCCCAAGAATCCGAGCAGAGCCGGTACCAGTCCGGCACCTACACCCATCGCCACTGTGATGATCAGCGCGATGGTCACATTCTGGTACCAGGCCTCGCCGATCTCGGCCAGACATGACAACTGGGCTGGAAACATCACCGCAACGAAAGCCGGCTGCAGGATCACAACCATCTCCAAAAGCCTTCCCTGAACCACGCTGATGAGCCCTGTCAACATCGCAGTGAAAATGAGAATTCCAATGATGGTAGTGCGATTTCCCAGATATCTGATAATAAATCCCGCGAATAGAAGCATCGATATGCTTATGATGCGAGAGATAGTCAACAATGAGTTTATGTGCTCTGCGGACCAGTCTGAATGGGCAACCAAATATGCAGGGAGAATATTGTAAATGCCCTGCCACCCGGCAAGAGAGGCTGAAAACATTAACATGCCCACATAGGCTTCAGGCAGTTTGAGTATGGTCTTGACGGTACTCAGATTAGGTTTTGCACCCACTCCGCTATCGGAGGCCCCGAAAAAATAGAATCCAATTGCCGCCAGAAAACAGAGCAGGGCCATCAGGTAAAGCACACCGCGCCACCCGAAAAATGGAACGGCTCCTAAAACAATCAAAGGTGCAACCAGCATAGCCAGATTAGGCCCGATCTCGTGAAACGCAAAGGCGGTTCCCCTTCTCTCAGGGCCAATCTTCCTGTTTATCATGGCAATGCCGGAGGGAGCGTAGGTGCCGGCCCCGGCTCCTATACAGATCATTCCCACGGTCAAAACGAGTACGCTCTCTGCAGAACCGGAGATAAGCAGACCCAATCCCACTGAACCCAAAGCGGCAACAATTGTGTTCCCGTGGCCGATATGAAAGGCCAGAAACCCCGAAAACAACATTATCACCGAAAAACTAATGCTGATATACAGAAACAGGGTCCCCGCAGTGGCAAGCGAAAATGCCAGTTCCTGCTGTAGATAAGGCATCAGGGGAGAAAAGATCACTCGTCCGGCCATGGAGAAGAACACCGCTATCACCAGCAGGGCAATCATAATCACCGGGTGGGGACCGGTTAGAGATTTTTTTCTTTCAGATTGCTTCATACTCCAGAAGTGTGTCGGCCATCCTCCCAAAAGACGTGTGCAGATTGCGGTTAAAAACCTCTTGACGAGCCCCCAACCATACAGCAAAATGCAATTTGTAATACGTATTACAACCACTAACCACTGTCAACGACTTTCAACGCACAACCATTTCGGAGCAGGTCATGAGACTTCAAGAAAAGCGTGCACTGATTACCGGCGGCGCCCAGGGAATCGGCCTGGCCATAGCCCGTACTTTTTGTCGTCAGGGCGCCGCGGTGTTCATCGCTGATATCAACTCAGAAACCGGAAATGAGGCAGCTGCCGAGCTGAGCCAGGAGCCTGGCAGCATACGATTTCTCCGTCTCGATGTGAGCCAGGAAGGCGATTGGCAGCAGGTCTGTAATCAGATCGTCACCGAGGTCGGAGGACTCGATATCCTGGTCAACAACGCCGGCATCAATATTCGCAAGCCCATCGAAGAGATGCGCGCCGAAGAACTGGATATGATGTATCAGGTCAATATCAAAGGACCTTTTCTCGGTATCAAACATGTACTGCCGCTCATGAAGAACTCGGGTGGCGGCACTATCATAAACATGAGTTCTGTCTGCGGCCTTATCGGTCATAAATTTACCCCGGAGGCCTACACCACCGCGAAAGGAGCACTGACCACCCTGACCAAGGCGATCGCCTCAAGATATGGTGAGTTCAACATACGCTGTAACTCCATCAACCCGAGCACCGCCAACACGGCAATGGTGCAAAAGATGCTGGAAGACCCGGTGTGGAAGGAACAGCGTCTTGGCGAAGTACCTCTGGGCAGAATGGCAAGTGTGCAGGACATCGCCGAGGCAGCGCTCTATCTCGCCTCCGACGAGGCCAGCTTTATCAACGGTGTGACTTTGCCCGTGGATGGCGGGGTAACTGCTTACTAGGGTTAAGAAGTGGAGAGGGGTGAGGGAAAAGTGGGGACAGATGTAAATCTGTCTTCGGAACGCTCCCCGGAACGACGGAACGATCGACTAAAGAATGAATCCATGAATCCGGCTCCCATCAAGACAATCAAGAGTGAGAAAATCCACGACCAGGTGTATGAGCAGCTCAAGGCGCTGCTTCTCGATGGTCACTGGCAGCCGGGCGAAAAAATACCTTCCGAGGCTGAGCTCTGTCGGTTGACAGGCGTCAGCCGGGTCTCGGTGAGAACTGCCTTGAAATCATTGATTGCCCAGGGATTTCTTGTTTCCAGACAGGGCGATGGCACCTTTGTTGTCGATGTCTCGGTGGACATGAACATGGATCTGCTGGTCCCCATTATCGGCCTGGACAAGAAATCCATTCTGGAGGTTCTCGAATTCAGGAAGATCCTCGAGGTCGGCCTTGTTCCCCTCTTGTTCGAGAACCTGTCAAACGAAGATCTCGACTACCTCGAAAAAAATGTGAAGGCTCTTGAACGTACCCCGGAAGAGCGGATCGAAACGATCACCGAGCTAGACCTTGCCTTCCACAAGAAACTCTGCCTTATTTCCGGAAATTCGCTGATCATCAGGGTAAATCAGATACTCAGCGACCTGTTCCAGAAATCGATGCAGGATGTGGTTGTCGCGCTCGGCAATCAGACGGGCAGGGTCTATCACCGTAGAATATTCGAGGCGATGCGCCAGGGAAATCAGAAACTAACTGCCGCCATACTTCAGGAACACATAGAAAATACTATTCACAGCATCAGACAGGCAACGCTGCGGCAAGAGCCGGACGCAAAACAACCGCAGCACCGCCGCACATCTAGAAGGGAAAGAAGATGAGCACCTCAGCAAAAATCGAAGAACTGTTATCCTACTCCAGGATTCTTTATGAACGTAAGCTGCTCCATTCAACCGGCGGCAATACCAGCGTCAGAGACGGCGACGCGGTCTGGATCAGCCGGACCGGAGCCGAACTCGGTACTTTGACCAGAGACCAAGTGGTCAAAGTGGATCTGCAGGGCACCATTCTAGAAGGAGAGGCTCCTTCCAAGGAGATGGGGATGCATCTGGCGATGTATCGGTCCCGTCCAGAGGCCGGGGCGGTGATCCACGCCCATCCAACCTTCTCTATCACCTACTCGACCCTGGTTGAGGAGGAATCAGATAATGCCATTCCACCCTATACGGCCGCTTTTTACGTGCGGGCGGGACGGGTGCCGATGATCCCCTACCACCCTTCCGGCTCCCACTCCCTCCATCTGGCGGTGGAGGCCAAAGCGACTGACTACCATGTGCTGCTGTTGCGTCAGCATGGCCTGCTGGTCTCAGGTGCCAACATGACGGAGTCACTGGGAATTGTCGAGGAGATCGAGCAGTGCTGTCAGATCAGTCTCGTCTCTGCCATGAAAGGGGGATGGCTCACCGAGGCCCAGTGCCAGGAGATCGATCAGGCCCTGGGCAGAACCTGGAAAAATTAAATGGTGAAATCACCCATGAACCCGCTTCTACTCGCTTACTACGGAGACGATTTTACCGGTTCGGCCGATTCCATGGAGGCCCTTACCATAAACGGCGTGCGTACGGCCTTGTTTCTCGGTCACCCGACCAGGGAACGGCTCCGGGAAAATCTTGAAAATCTTGACGCTGTCGGCATCTCGGGGGTGAGCAGGACCATGACCCCGGCCCAGATGGATACGGAATTGCCTCCCCAGCTTGCCCTGCTTGACAGTCTCGGGGCGCCGCTGCTCCATTACAAGGTGTGCGCGACCTTCGATTCCTCTCCAGCGATCGGCAGCCTCGGTCACGCAACCGATATCGCCTTCAAAGTGATTACACCGGACTGCGGTGTCCTCGTCCAGGGGGTGCCGATCCTTGGCCGTTACATCGTCTTTGGCAATCATTTCACCGTGTATGGTGATGATCGGTATCGTCTGGACCGGCACCCCGTCATGAGCAGGCACCCGATCACCCCGATGGATGAAGGTGATCTGCGGATTCATTTCGGCAGACAATCGTCGAAGAAACTCAAACTCGTCGATCTTATCCATCTCTCCGAGTCCGACGAGGCGCTGTCAAACCGCTTCGATGGTTATATCGATGAAGGCAACGAGATCGTCATGTTCGACACGCTCGACGATGATCACCTGATGAGAATCGGTGAACTGATCCATAAAAAATCGGTCGATCGTAAAATTTTCGCGTTGGGGTCCTCAGGCTTCGAATATGCGATGGCGCGCTACTGGCGCCGTGAAGGCATCGTCTCAGAACCTCAGAAGTTTGGAGCGGTCGGGGGGAAGGACCAGATTATCGTCATGTCCGGCAGCGCCGCCGCCAATACCGCTGAGCAGATCAATTACGCCATCGCCCAGGGATTTGTCAGTATACCCCTGCACACCGACAGGCTGGTCGACGAGAAAATCGCCGGGGAGGAGCGCAACAGGGTGTGTGCGATCGCGCTCCAGGCGCTCGCCGAGGGGAAAAGCATTATCATTTCGGCCACCATCGGTCCCGATGATCCGATCATCGCCAAGACCAGGGACGCCATCGATCAATTGGGAATCGACCCGAGCGAAACCGGCACCCGCATCGCCACCCAGCAGGGCTTGATTCTGCGGGAGCTTCTTGGACAGACAGGCCTGGGGAGAATCTGCGTCGCCGGGGGCGATACCTGCAGTTATTCGCTCAGACAGCTCGATATCCACTCGCTGAAACTGCGGATGCCCATTGCCCCCGCCGCACCTCTGTGTGATACGGCCTCCGACGCTCCTGCCTTCGACGGCCTGCAGGTTGCCTCCAAGGGCGGGCAGATCGGAGCGCCCCACTATTTTCTCCAGGTGCGTGATGGCAAAGTGTAGCAACGGTCACATCAGTCAACCATTAAGTGGGAGCACACCACCATGAAAGCCTTAGTCCTTGAAGAATACAACAAGCTCGTTTTCAAGGAGATGCCCACCCCTCAGATCGAGGACAACGAAGTATTGATCGAAGTCAAAGCCTGCGGCATCTGCGGCAGCGACGTACACGGCATGGACGGCAGCAGCGGCCGCCGCCATCCTCCATTAATCATGGGGCATGAAGCGGCAGGGGTCATCGTAGAACGAGGCGCGTTGGTGAGCGAATTTTCTGAAGGCGACCGAGTCACCTTCGATTCCACCATTTATTGCTCAGAATGCTTCTATTGCAGACAGGGGCTCATCAACCTGTGCGACAACAGGCGAGTGTTGGGCGTGTCCCCTCCGGAGTATCGTCAGCACGGCGCCTTCGCCCAGTTTGTGGCCGTTCCCGAACACATACTCTATCGACTGCCGGAGAAGCTGTCCTACGTCCAGGCCGCAATGGTGGAACCGGTATCGATCGCTTTCCACGCCATCTCCCTGACCCCGATTTCACTCAACGACAGTGTGGTGGTTATCGGTTCCGGCATGGTTGGTATATTCGTGATTCAAGCTCTGCGGGCAGCCGGCTGCGGGACAATCATCGCGGTTGACCTGGAGCAGGACAAACTGGATCTTGCCCTGCAACTTGGCGCCGATTATGGATTGCTGGCCGACAAGGTGGACGTGGTCAAGGAGGTACAGGAGCTGACCGACGGCAGAGGGGCCACCATAGCCGTGGAAGTGGTGGGAAACACGGCGGCCGTCAATACGGCCATCGGTTCCCTGCGCAAGGGCGGGACCCTGACCATCGTCGGCAATCTGGCAGCCACCGTTGAATTCCCCCTGCAGGAAGTGGTGACCAGGCAGATCAGCATCACCGGTTCGTGCTCGTCCTGCGGTGAATACCCCGCCTGCCTCGACATGATTGCCCGGGGAACCATCAATGTCGACGCGCTGGTCAGCAAGGTGGCCCCTTTGGCCGAAGGGGCAGAGTGGTTCAGGAAGCTGTATGATGGGGAAGAGGGATTGATGAAAGTAATCCTCACCCCCTAAAGTCGCGACCAATATTTACCCATGGAGAGGACACATGAGTCTCGATCTTTTTAATCTTTCAGGAAAAGTCGCCATCATCACCGGGGCCAGCAGGGGGCTGGGACAATATCTCACCAGGGCACTGGCCCAGGCCGGCGCTGACGTGGTGATTACCAGCCGCAACGTCGAATCACTCAAGGAGTTCACCCAGGAAATTGAATCTCTTGGTCGCAAGGTGTTACCATTGCCGCTCGATGTCAGGGAGCAGCAGTCGATCCAGGAGATGGCCGATGCTGCCTACGGCCATTTTGGCAGAATCGACATCCTGGTCAACAATGCCGGCTGCAATGTCAGAAAACCGGCGGTGGATGTCGACTGGGAGGACTGGAACCTGGTGGTCGATACCAACCTGCGGGGCGGCTTTTTCGTTGCCCAGGCGGTGGCCAGAAAAATGATTCCCGTCCGCTACGGCAGGATCATCAACATCGGCTCGGTGACTACCGTAGCCGGCTACGCCGGAATAACTCCGTACTGCGCCAGCCGCGGCGGCGTTAAACAGATGACCATGAGCCTCGCCGACGACTGGGGTCAATACAATATCACCGTCAATTGTCTGGCACCCGGGTGGTTCAAGACCGCACAGACCAAAGTGCTCTACGACAACCAGGAGTGGGTTGATTACCTTGTCGACAGAATTCCTTTGAAACGGGTGGGTCAGCCCAATGATCTGGATGGTACGGT
>CBFCWR010000174.1:0-6840 GCA_965601575.1 uncultured Desulfofustis sp.
ACAGCTGGGAATCCGCTATGGCTAAGACCACCATTGCTGACGTGGCGCGTCTGGCGAATGTTTCCGTGAGCAGTGTATCCAATCTTCTCAACGACAGATCGCAGCGCATGCGGCCTGCCACGCGGAAACGCATTCAGGATGCCATCGAGCAGCTCGGCTACACCCCAAGTCTTGCCGCCCGGCAACTCAAAACCGGGCTTTCACCGTTCATTGGGCTCATTGTGCCCTCCGTCGCGGACCCGTTCTTCGGATCATTTGCCCGTTATGTGGAGGAAGCCGCTTCAGAAAGAGGATACCAGGTGCTGCTCGGCAACAGCGATCGCTCCGCTGAGCGGGAAAAGGCCTATGCGGAAATGTTGTGGGGGTCTGGCGTACGCGGCATAATTTTCGGCTCCTCACTGGTCAAGTTCGATCATCTTGAAAGCCTCTATCGAGAAGGCATGCAATTTGTTTCATTTTATCGCTCGGCTCAAAGCGGCGACCAGTTCAGCGCCGACACCATCGGAGTCGATAATATCCAGGCCACCAGACTGCTCACCAAGCACCTTCTTTCACTTGGGCACCGCAGAATTGGTTTTATCTCCGGCCCAACCGACATGATCTGCCGACTTGACAGAGTTGCAGGCTACACCACCACCCTGAAAGAAGGTGGTATAGATATTGATCGGCAACTCATCTGGGAGGGAGACCACCCCAGCCCCGGCAAGGCTTCTGCCTATCTGGAGCTTGGCAGGCAGGGAGCACATTACCTCCTCAGTCTTGCCGATCCTCCCTCGGCGATCATCGCCATCAATGATATGCATGCCTTCGGTGTGTATGCTGGTGCCCGTGACCTTGGGGTTACTATCCCCGACGATCTTTCGGTGGCTGGCATCGATGATATAGTCATAACTGACATTTCGGTGCCTCCGCTTACCACAATCAAGCAGCCGATCCACGATATTGCCAGGCTGTCAGTGGAACGCATAATTGACCGGCTGGAAGGTAGCCAATTCCAAGAAGTAATCCACCGGATACTTCCTTCCACCCTGATAGTGCGGGAGTCGACCACTCATTTTGCAGGGAGGTCGCATCACTGAAGGGAGAAGTCATAATAAATTGAAACAGCGGCTATTTCGGGTTCTGTCCCGAACCCCCGACTCTGCCGGAACAGAAAGAAGCAGGGTTGCCAGACGAATGGGAAGATAGAGGGGGCCGTAAAAGATTAACACTTTGCACAAAGGAGGTCATCTCAGGATAAAAAGGTGGTAAATTTCATTGCGCGGATCTGTGCAATCCAGCATTATTGGACAGACCCGTTTTCATTTCCCAACCCGAGGGGGTTCCCTCATAAAAAATGGAGGAGATTATGAGACTTCTGTCAAAAGTCACCCTTGCAATTGCCGCAATGGCACTGATTGTTGGTTTCTCTGTTTCTGTCCAGGCTAAAGAATGGCGGGGCTGGAACATCCATGTGGCCGGCTATCCGAACACGGTTGCGATGGACAAATTTGCCGAGCTGCTGAAAGAGAAATCGGGCGGAAAAATGACCGTCAAGATGTATCATTCAGGTACCCTGGGCAGCCAGCCTGATGCGATAGAGCAGCTGCGCATCGGCGGCATCGAGATCGGCAACTTCAACCTCGGACCGCTCGGTCCCATCGTACCTGAAGCCAATGTCGTCTCCCTGCCGTTCATCTTCAAGGATGTTGATCATATGTGGCGCGTCCTTGACGGTAAAGCTGGTGACATCATCAATGAGGGCATGACGAAATTCGGTATCGTTCCTCTGGCCTGGTACGATGCGGGAGCCCGCTCGTTCTACAACTCAAAGAAACCGATCATGAAGCCCGAGGATGTCACCGGCATGAAGGTCAGAGTAATGAACAACGACCTTTATTCGGGAATGATTTCGGCTCTTGGCGGCAACCCATCGCCGATGGCCTTTGCCGAAGTTTACCAGTCGCTGAAGACCGGCGTTGTTGACGGCGCCGAGAATAACTGGCCGTCATACGAGTCGACCGGCCATTTTGAAGTGGCCCAGTTCTATTCGATGTCTCAGCATCTGATTATTCCGGAGACCCTGTGCATCAACGCCAAAGTATGGCAGGGGCTGAGCCCGGAAGATCAGAAGATCTTAAAAGAAGCAGCAGTGGAATCTGCCATGCTGCAGCGTAAGCTCTGGAAGGAGCGCGAGAAAGCCAGTGAAGAGAAAGTGCTGGCCGGCGGCGTCCAATTCAACGAGATTCCGGACAAGAGCGGCTTCCAGGCAGCCATGAAACCGGTATATGAGAAATTCCTGATGGACAACCCGAACCTCAAAACTCTGGTTGAAACGATTCAGAACACCCCGTAAGGGAAAGAAAGACGGTCATCGGGCGACTCCCCGATGACCGTCTCTACACCTCTTTTTTCACAAATCCATAAATATTAACATGGGATCAGGACAACCGTTGAGCGAAAAATCCCTCTATGACCGACTGCTGGATATAATCAGCCAGATCTGCACCCTCGTCACCGGCGTGATGCTGGTCGTGCTGACCGTGATTTTCGGCTGGCTGGTATTCGGCCGTTACGTCCTCAATGCCACTCCGACCTGGGTCGAGCAGGTTTCCTTATTGCTCATCGTCTATATAGGCTTTCTTGGAGCCTCGGTCGGCATTCATAAAAAAACGCACCTCGGGGTTGCGGTGTTCAGAGAAATAAGCCCCAAACCCGTGCAGAAGGTGTTCGAGCTGGCAACCCATATACTGCTTGCCGGTTTTGGCCTGATAATGACAGTCTACGGGTACAAACTGACCGCTTTCAAATGGGCAACCGAAATTCCGCTTCTCAATGTAACCGAAGGGCTAAGATCCTTACCCGTCGTCCTGAGCGGTATCTTCATTTTTCTCTTTTCGATCGGCCATCTTATTCACTTCTTTAATGGGACCGACCAGGAACCATCTGAGTAAACAGGAGATTTCAGCTTAATGGGCCTTCTTATTCTATTGGCGATGTTTGCGATCTGTGTCGTTATCGGCATGCCGGTTGCTTTTGCGCTCGGTGTGGCTGCGGTGACAACCTTCTTTTTCGAAGGGCTGCCGATGATGATCGCCTTCCAGAGAATCATTTCCGGCATCAGCATCTACGCTCTCATGGCTATCCCGTTCTTCATTTTCGCGGGTGAGCTGATGTTTCACGGCGGCATCGCCATGCGGCTGGTGAGATTCGCCTCCTCGGCTGTGGGGTCCATCAAGGGTGGACTCGGAATAGTCAATGTCTTCTCGTCAATGTTGTTCGGGGGCATATCCGGTTCGGCCATCGCCGACATCTCAGCCCTTGGGTCCATACTGATCCCTGTGATGAAGGAAAAAGGCTACGATGATGACTATGCCGTCAACGTCACGGTGACTTCATCACTGGCCGGTATCATCATCCCCCCGAGCCACAACATGATCATCTATGCAGTGGCCGCTGGCGGGGGGATATCGATTACCAAACTTTTCCTGGCTGGATTCATCCCCGGCGTCCTGATGTGTGTCTGTCTGGCCGCCGTCGCCTATATGGTGGCCGTCAAGCGCGGCTATTCCTCGGAAAAATTTCCAGGAGTAATAATCCTGATACAGCATTTCATTTTCGCCCTTCCCGGCTTGCTCACTGCGGTAATCATCGTCGGCGGTGTACTCAGCGGGATTTTCACCGTAACGGAGTCTGGTGCTTTTGGAACCATTTACGCGTTCCTGGTGACCATCATCGTGTACCGATCCCTGTCCTGGGAGAAATTCAAGGTGGCGGTGGTCAGTTCGGTCAGGACCACGGCCATGGTCATGATCCTGATTGCCTGCGCCGGTGCGTTTGCCTACCTGCTTACTTTTTATCAGGTGCCGACAAAGATGTCTCAGATGCTGATGGGCATATCGGAAAATCCGATCATCATCCTGCTGATGATCAACCTCATGCTGTTATTGCTTGGCATGATCATGGATATGGCCGCTTTGATCCTGATCTGCACCCCCATATTTCTGCCGATTGCGACGACCATCGGCATTGATCCGTATCAATTCGGCATGATTCTGCTCATGAACCTGGGGCTCGGGCTCTGCACCCCGCCGGTGGGGGCCTGCCTCTTTGTCGGCTGCGCGGTGGGAAAGGTAAAAATAGAGGAGGCCGTAAAGACGATCTGGCCTTTTTATATCGCCATTCTGATCGCCCTGATGCTGGTCTCGTTCGTTCCGGCGATCTCGCTTACTCTGCCCAACCTGTTCAACTGATTCAGTGGAGATTGATTGGATTTGCTCAAGGGGTTATAGAAAAATAGCCTTTTAGCTAAAATCCAAGGTGCGAATATCGATTCCGCATCAGGTCAAACCGCCACCGAGGCTGCAATTATCGTTCGAAGCGCAGAGATTGAGCCAAAAGACAATCTTTCAAGGTACCCTCAGTCCATGTGCAGCCCGCCGTTGATGTCGATAATCTCCCCGGTGATAAAACCGGACAGGGGTGAGACAAGGAAACTTACCACGTGGGCCACCTCTTCCGGATCACAGAAACGGCCCACCGGAATCTGGTCAAGCAATTCCTGCTGCTGTGTTTCACTAAGGAAATCGGTGATCATCGGCGTCCTTATGTAGGCAGGAGCAATTCCGTTGGCCGTCACCCCATGGGGAGCCGCTTCCCGGGCAATGGACAGGGTCAGGGCGGTGAGACCGCCTTTCGAGGCGGTGTATGACGTACCCGCGGTCAATCCTCCGGTTTTCATGGCCAGCGAGCTGATATTGATAATCCTTCCCCATCCTCTGTCCTTCATTCCCCCGAGCCACTCGCGACAAAGATAAAAGGCCCCGTCGAGATTGACGGAAAGCAGCCGGCGCCACTCAGCGTCATTGGTTTCGGTCAGCTTGTTGTTGGACAGCAGCCCGGCGTTGTTCACCAGCACCGAGACCTCGCCATACTGCACACGTATTTTTTCTGACACCGCGCTGACCTTTTCGGGGCTGCTGATGTCAAGGGCGACGGGAATAGCCTCACCACCGAGATCACTTGCCTGGCTGTCGAGTTTTCCCTGATCCAGATCGACCATGACGACCCGGTAGCCCGCGTCGATCAGTGCCTTGGCCGTTGCCAGACCAAGCACTCCCGAAGCGCCGGTAACCAGGGCGAGCATCTGATCGTCGGCTTTAAGACCCTCAGCATCCTGCTTGTTCTCAGCAGCGCTCATTTCAACTTCTCCATGGGTACATGGTCCATATCGTCGAAATCCTGGTTTTCCCCTGCCATTCCCCAGATGAACGAGTAGGCGGCGGTGCCGACGCCGGAATGGATTGACCAGCTCGGCGAGATCACCGCCTGGTGATTCCCGAGGATGAGGTGCCTGGTCTCCTCCGGAGCCCCCATAAGGTGGAAAACGCGGTGCTCGTCGGCAACATCGAAATAGAAGTAGGCTTCCATGCGTCGCTGATGGGTATGGGTTGGCATGGTATTCCAGACCGAGCCGGGTTCAAGGCTGGTCACCCCCATCACCAGCTGACAGCTCTGCACGCCTCCGGGATGTATGTATTTGTTGATGCGTCGACTATTGGCGGTGAGCGTGTCCCCAAGCACTACCGGTTCGATATCGGCTGCCCTGATGTTCTCCGATTCATAACGTTTATGGGCAGGTGTGCTGAGCATATAGAAGAGAGCCGGTGCTGCAGGGTCTACGCTGCTGAACTCGATGGATTCGACCCCCATGCCCAGATAGAGCCCGTCCCGGCTGGGTATCTTGAACTCCGCGCCGTCAGCCCTGACGATGCCGTCACCACCAACATTGATCAGTCCCAGTTCCCTTCTCTCGAGCAGAAAAGAGGCACCGAGAATTGCCGGGTCGATGTCCAAACTGAGGGGATTCTGCGGGCAGATACCACCGATGATGAGTCGATCGAAGAACGAGTACACCAGGGTGGGCCGATCGGGGATAAACAGATCGGGCACCAGGAAGTTGTCTCGCATATCTTCGGTGTCGAAAAGCAGGAAATGATCCGGATGGACCGGGTGGCGAATTTGCATCATAGCCTCCATATGAAGATGTCGGGTCTCTGTTGCATTGATTTATTTTAAAAAATCCTCCCGCAGAGGGGTAAAGCAGTCCACCAGCCTGACATGTGATGTCAGAAGCTGGACACTGTGCGGCACCTCCGGAGGGACGGTGAACATGTCGCCCGGGCCAAGCCTCTCCTGCTCGTCTCCGATAAAAGCGATAAGCTCGCCGGAGACGACATAGGACATCTGCTCATGCGGATGGGAGTGGGGCGGGTCGGGTTCTGAAGTAGGTCCGTCATCAAAATCGATGACCACCATCATCAGCTTGTCGGTATGGCCCAGGTATCGTTCGCGTTTTTCCCCGATCACTTCTCGTGCTTCCCGTTCATGCTTGATGAATCCCATGGCTCTCTCCTGTTCTCTGTTTTTTAGTGGATACAAGTAGTAATGGCTGCAGTGCCCCCAAACTCATGGAGGGGAGCAGGCGGAAAATATCATGGATATTTCACCTCATATAGTATAGTTATTTACATGACATTGATACATTCTTTTTCATCTGGTTGATACCCTCATTTCCGCTTCACCACCAGCTCACCATTGAGCCCATGGTGAAACCATATTCGAATTTCCGCCACCTTGAAAAATTTGACCGAGCAGCGAAACGATGAACTCCAATGAACGAGTTGCCAAGGTTTTTGCAGGTGAAATCCCCGATCGGGTTCCCATCGGTGAATTCGCCATCGACTTCGATACCATCGAGAAAATTATCGGCCGCCCCACCTATTTGAGAGCCAAGGCCAAATCAAAGATAGCCTTCTGGGAAGGCCGCCATGACGAGGTAATTGAAAGCTACATCAATGA
>CBFCWR010000175.1:0-6793 GCA_965601575.1 uncultured Desulfofustis sp.
GCCAGACGCGCCACGTCAGCAATGGTGGTCTTAGCCATAGCGGATTCCCAGCTGTGTTAACAGGATTGGTGTATCGATACACTAGCCGGATGAATCTAGTTTGTCAATCGGGAATTAATGGGAACTGCAGCCGGTCAACCATTATCACTGACAGGGATATGGGTTAGGTTTGAGGAGAAAAACTCTGGTCCGGATCCTAGATCTCAGGTGAATCTTTTACTTCGGCTGGTAGTGGCAGAATGGTGAAACGATTTACCAGACTAACCTCTGGTAATCCGAACCTGTGATGATGCCTCAGAGAAGGTTGCTTAAGAGAGGGGTATCCGGGTTGAGCGTCACCTGCTGCCTAGTTACGTTCGTACCTTATAATCTGGTAGGGTTCCTCTTTATCGTAGGCTTTTCGGTCGACTATTTCAAAGGTATCGGTATCGATGGGATCGAGGTAGACATCACCTTCCACATCCCTCTCCAGGGCTGTGTAAATGATGGTGTCGGTCAATGGCATGGCAAGTCTGAAGATATCAGCGCCGCCAATGATAAACACCTTTTCGGCGTTGCGGCAATGGTCGATGGCTTCTTCCATCGTGTGCACCACGATGCAGCCGGGCAGTTCAAGCTCCTTGTTCCGGGTCAGGACCACGTTGTCCCTGCCAGGCAGCGGTCTGCCGATGGACTCGTAAGTTTTGCGCCCCATGATCAACGGATATCCCATGGTCGTTTTCTTAAAGTGCTTGAGATCCGATGGCAGGTGCCAGGGCAGGGTTCCGTCACGGCCGATGACATTGTTTTTGGCCACGGCTACAATTATAATGACTTCCGCCATAATTAAGTCTCCCAGGTTGGTGGCTGTGCAGATGGTTGTGTTACTTTTTTCACAATGTTGCTAACAATAGTGTCGGACATTGGCAGAAGCAATGATGGCCGGACAAGAAACCGTGCAGATGAGCTCCGGTCTTAAGGCATAATCTTATAACACCGTCCATGACAGCGCAGCAGACCCATTTTCAAACCCGGATTCATCTGCTCTTGCTATTCAGCACGACGCTGGTTTCGACCTCCTTCATTGTCGCCGAACTCATCACCGATACCCTGGATCCGATAGTTCTGACCCTGGTCAGATTCATACTGGCCGGTCTTTTTTTACTGCCGGTCATTTCCATCAGACACGGTCTTTCCGTAACCATCGGGTCACTGTGCCGCTATGCGGCGATAAGCGGGTCTCTCGTACTGTTTTTCTGGGCCATGTTCTCATCGCTGCGCTATACTTCGCCACTCAATATCAGTGTCCTGTTCACCCTGGTACCTGCAATTTCAGCGATATTCTCGGCAATATTAAATCGTGAACGGATCTCCGTCAGCCTTCTCCTGGCGCTGATCGTTGGTCTGATGGGAGCGGTCTGGGTGATTTTCGAGGGGGATCTGCAACGATTCAGGGAGCTGGCCTGGAACCGCGGCGATCTGATATTTTTCGGAGGCTGCCTGGCCATGGCCCTCTACACCCCATTGGTCAGACTGCTGCATCGCCGGGAGCCCATGGAAGTGATGACCTTCTGGATTCTGGTGACCGGTTGTATCTGGTTAGTGCCGGGTGCAATTAAGATACTCGCGCGCACCTCCCTGACCGCCATACCTCCAACCACCTGGCTGTGGATTGTCTATCTGGCACTGTTTTCCACCGTCATCAGCTTTTACTGCACCCAGTACGCCACCAGGATCATAGGACCCACCCGGACCATCGCTTACTCTTACCTTTACCCTTTGCTGGTCATGGTATTGAACTATATCCTCGGACGTGGCTGGCCTGCGGTGCAGGTTATTCCAGGGATTCTTCTGACTCTGACGGCAATGTTGCTGCTCTTGCCATCCTCAGGGGGCAATGGCGGTGGGGCGCCCGTGGATCATGGTCCGGCCAAGGGATAGGTCGCTTCAACGCGGTGTATCGCGCCTGCAGGGTGCAAAGTGCTGGAGTAGAGCAGAACCTGGTCGACCACAAATGGGGGGGACTCCAGAAGGGCGTTGGCGGCCAGGAAATTGGCCACTCGTGTGGGCGATGTGTTCTTCAAGCGGGCCAGGGTCACATGGGGGTGAAATTTTCGCTGCTCGGGCTTGATGCCGCAGAGACTAAGCCGGTTGTTTACCCGGTTGCGCAGGATGATCACGTCCCCAGCCGGGGCGATCCCCGCCCAGAGCACCCGCGGCTGGCCCCGAGGGGGAAAATGACCTGCTCCTTTGATAGACAGGGTAAGAGATTTGGATTCGAGCCCCTCGAGGCTCTGTTTGATGTCGACAAAGGTTACTGGTTCGACTTCGCCTATGAAACGCAGGGTCAAATGGATCTGGTCTTCCGGGACGGCTCTGGCGCCCGGAACGGATCCGCCCAGGCTGCTCAGCAGTTGACTAATCGCGGGGGCGATGGGGATGCCGACAAAAAGCCTGATCATGGAATCCCGGACAGCTTCTTGATTACTTCATTGGCCAGCACCAGACCGAATATGGCGGTTATAGTCGGCAGACTTCCCAGGGTGTTTCTTGGGCGACCCCGGTCTGTACCGGTTTCAACCTGGACCGGATCGAACTCTTGTGTATAGTCGAAATCGACCCTTTCAACCGAGTAAACGCAGGTGATACCCGAGACGATCTGGTCTTTTCTGAGTCGTTTTCGTATTCGCTTGGCCAGGGGGCAGTGATTTGATTCGGACAGATCGCCTACCCTCACGGCCAGCGGGTCGGACCGCAGGGCGGCACCCATCGAGGAGAACACTGGGAAACCACTCTGGTAACAGGACCTGAGAAGCTGCACCTTGGGATTCAACGAATCGATCGCATCGATGACGATATCGGGCTGGCGGCTGAAAATATCTTCAACGGACTCTTCATCGACAAACAGCTCCAAGGGCTCAACTTGACAGGCAGGATTTATATCGGAAATCCGCTCGGCCGCTGCGATCACCTTTGAGGTGCCGATGGTCGAGTCAAGGGCAAAGATCTGGCGATTGATATTGGTGGGCTGAACGGTGTCGAAATCGACCACGGTGAGGCGCCCGATGCCGGTGCGCGCCATCGCTTCCAGGGCATAGCCACCGACTGCGCCGAGGCCGACCACGGCCACGTGACTGTCGGTGAGACGTTGAAACGGCTCACTTCCCAGCAGCATTCGAGTTCGTGAAAACCTTTGCATTTCCATGTAGTTGATCACTTAACTGGGCAGTTTCAACCTGCAGCAGCCGGGCGGCGCAGTGGTAGAGGTCCGCCACATCGGCCGGTTCATTGATTGCATCTCTGTGTTTCTTTTTTTGATCGGGGTTTTTGGCATACGGTGCATCTGTTTCCAACAGCAGCAGCGAGGTCGGTGTCTGGACGAATGTTTCCCTCAGCTTTGTCTGTCCGCCGCCGGCCAGCGCCTCGGAATAGGAGAGGTAACAACCGAGCTTCGTCAACCTTTTCATAATCTCAGTCGATCCGTTAAAGGAGTGAATGAGTACCGGTGGCAGCCTGTTGTGTCGGCTGAAATCAGCTAAAATATCGACCAGCGCCCCCCAGGCCCTTACGCAATGGACTGACAGCGGCCAGCTGAGCTCAGCGGCCAATTCCAGATGTTCGGCAAACAATCTTTGCTGAATACTGACATCGATCGGGCAACTCCTGTCCAGACCGGTCTCACCGATACCGGTGGCCTTGTCCAGGGTTTTAGCTATGGTAAGAAGCCGCTGCTGCCAGCCAGCCGCAGCTGTATCACTGAACCAGGGATGAATACCGAAAAAGGCGACCACTTCCTGATGCGCGGCGGCAAGGTTGGCAATCACAGGCCAGTCTTCTTCCTGGATGGCGTTGCAGAAAAGCATGCTCACCCCTGCGTTCCTGGCCCGTGACAAAACCTTGTCGATTTGAAGACGAGGGTCCTGCAAGTGGAGATGGGCATCGACGTAGTGGTTCTGCATGGCTACTCGACCCAGGAGAAGATTCGGGCGGATAGTATCAGGAAAAGCATCGTGGTGAGTACCATCAATCCGCATTCGAGTTGGATATCGACAAATGTTGCGCCCTCGTTCATTACCTTTCGGGCTGCCTTGAGCAGATGGGTGAGCGGGAGCAGCCAGGAGAGTTGCTGAACCCACTGGGGTGCGCCTTCAAGCGAAAACCATACCTCGGAGAGAAACATCATGGGCCAGGAGATAAAATTGAGCGCCCCGCTGGTAAACTCCTCGCTGGTGCCCCGGGCGGCTAGGCACAGGCCGATGGAACAGAGGCTGAGACCGCCGAGAAAAAAGGTGAACAGAAAGAGCGGCAGCGATCCCTGCATCCGGAAATCGAAGATCAGGTCGGAGCCGAACCAGACCACGGAAAAGGTAAACATGAGAAGGAAAATGCGCGACAGCATCTGGGCGCTGAGATATTCGAAGGCGTTCAGAGGTGTGGCCTTGAGGCGCTTCAAAGCACCATTCTTGCGGTAGCGAACCACCACGTAGCCGACCCCCCAGAGGGCCGAGAACATCATGTTCATGGCCATGATTCCGGGAAAGAACCAGTCGATGTAGCGGGCCCGGGTGCCGTCGACGGCAATCCGCGTGGCACCGGAATTATCCCGAGGTATCAAGGCTGCCTGGTAGAGCTTTTCGACTATTTGGCCTTTGGGAGAGGCATCGTTGACCCAATAGCGTCGATCGGCGGCAGTTCCATCGATGAGCAGGTCGATCTTGTGCTGGCCGATTTTTTTCAATCCTTCCTCAAGATCTGCAATTGCGACGAAATCCAGCGCAGGGTCAGCCTGGAATTGACTCGGGAGCTGCGTCTCTTCGAGGACCACGCGGTCTCCTGGTTGGGGAAACACGCCTATTTTATAGCGCTGGAAATTCTCTCCGCTGAAAATGATGCCAAAGCCGATGATGATCAGAAAAGGAAAGGCGAAGTTCCAGCCAAACGCGGCCCGATCGCGGAAAAACTCCTTGTTTCTGGCCCGAAACATTACCCAGATCCTCTTCAGGCTTGCCATCGTCAATCCCTCAACTGTTTGCCGGTGAGGATTAAAAAGACATCCTCGAGGTTCGGGGACTGCACACTCATGTCGGTCAGATCAACGCCGGCACCGATAAGGCGGGTGAGTACTCCGTCGACATTGGCGGTGCGGATCAAAATCGTCGATGCGTCCGCCTCGCAGTCCAGGTCGAGTCCCTCAAGAGCTGCTTCAGCTGAAGCTCGGGGCAGTTTAATGGTATTGGTGCTGCAGTGGGTGGCAATTAATTCCGAAGGACTGCCCTCGGCGATGATTTTTCCCCCATCCATGATCGCGATCGTATCGCAGAGATACTGGGCCTCCTCCATGGAATGGGTAGTCAGGATGATGGTTTTGCCGTCCGCCTTGATCTCATCGACGATGTCCCACAAGTAGTGCCGTGACTGGGGATCGAGGCCGGTTGACGGTTCATCCAGAAAGATAAGGTCGGGTCTGTTGACCAGGGCCAAAGCCAGCATCAACCGTTGCCGCTGACCGCCAGAGAGCTGGTTGTTGCGCTGCTCCAGTATGGGCTCAAGATTGCAGCGCTCTATCAGCCAGTCTATCTCCTGGGGGTTGGTATACAGCTGACGATAAAATTTGAGGGTTTCTTTAACGGTCAGGAAGTTAAGCAGCGAAGTATGCTGAAACTGGATGCCGACCTGCTGTCTGAAAGAGTCGTCACGGGGGCTGCCGCGGAAAAGAATCGAGCCGCCGGTGGGCTCGATGATATTTTCGATCATTTCCATGGTGGTCGTCTTGCCAGCTCCATTGGGGCCCAGCAAACCGAAGCAGCTGCCCTGATCGACGCTGAACGATACGTCCGCTACTGCCACCACCGACTTGTAGTGCTTCTGTAGATGTTGGACTTCGAGAATCGGCATAGAGCTACGATAAGCAGAGAATTGTATTTGACGATAATGGTTAGTTTATTTCATCGTTTTATGCAATTTTCAATAATGTTCTCAGTTAACTACAGTGATGCGCTTCATGTTTCTTCTGATTCTTGAAGACAGATTTAGATCTGTCCCCAAGAGGTACGTCCCCAAGGGGTACCCCAGCGGCTTTGTTGACATGGTAGTGAGAATCAATTACAATTGATAATCATTACTAACAGGGGTGACTCATGCACATGAGAATGACAAGCCAGCGGGAGATCATTCTTAAAGAACTGCAGGACAGCCATCAGCATCTCACGGCTGACGAACTGTATGAGCGGGTGAAAAAAATCATGCCGCGCATCAGTCTGGCAACGGTATACAGAAACCTGGAGACACTTTCAGAGGCCGGCATTATCGGTAAGCTGGAAATAAGCGGACGGCAGAAAAGATTTGATTCTGACGTCCATCCCCACGATCATATCTACTGCCTGGAATGTCATCGGGTCGACAACATCGACTTCGACCGGAACCTGGTCAATCCGTCGGCAGTGGCGTCTGACAAAGGATACCGGATTACCGGGTATCGAGTGGAGTTCAAAGGAATCTGCGCTCCCTGCAGAGCTATTTTAAATGCACATGAAGATGGAGATAGAAAATGAGTGAGTTGACTGGAGAACAGAAGCAGATCCTGGAAGCTTTGGCCGGCGCCGATGCGCCATGGGGCTCGAAAGATATCGTTACGGCAACCGGTCTCGATAAAAAAGTGGTAAGTAATAAAATTGCCGCCATGAAAAAAGCGGGGTTGGTGGACAGCCCGGTGCGCTGCAAGTATGGAGTGACCGAAGCCGGTAAAAAGGCAATTTCCTAGTCAGTCGAGCCTTTTGCAAAACTAAGATTTTCGTTCAAAATCAAGGCATGCGAG